>CAYSUZ010000042.1:0-8115 GCA_964434335.1 uncultured Planctomycetota bacterium
TTATGTTCTCGGCGTCCTCCACAGGCAAATCAAATTCCTCAATACTTGCGCGCTGGCAAATTCTTAAAAACTCGGATTGATTGCTCTTGTTTGGCGGCAGGCATTTTTTGAAAAGCTTCGCGCCATGTGTGCCGTTTTCGATTTCTTCAAGACGATAGGCAAAACATTCCGCGCGATCGTATGCGTTTTCATCCGAACAGAAAAACCGGTTGCAGCCATACAAAGCGCCTCTGATGCATAGCGCGGAGAGGTTCGGCAAGTCCGTTACCACCAGCGCGCCTGCCTGTTGGATGGCGGCGATCTCGGCTGCCTCTATCGCGTCCGGCGAGGAGAAATGCACGATCTGTGGTTTGTGCAGCGCTATCTCTCGCCGGAGTTTTTCCGGCTGAGCGCCGCCGTGCAAAACCAGTGTCGCGGGGATTGCGCCCAGTGTCTCACTCAGGGCCTTCACCAAAGATTCTATGTAGACCGGCGATATCTCTTTTGATACTATCAGCAACCTTGTCATGTTGCTCTCCAATAATTGGCAGCGCGGTGGTTAGTGGTTTTCGAGCAGACGGGTGTAGAGCGCGACTATATTTTCCGCATCGTCTTCGATCGTTTTTACGCTTGGAATTCCGGCGCGCAGTTTTTCGATAAGCGCCGAATCATCAGTGATTTTTTTTATCGCGTCCCGCAGCGACTCCGCGTTATCTTGTTCGAACAAAAGCCCGCTCACTTCATGTTGCACCAATTCAGCCATGCCGCCGGACTTTGACGTGATAACCGGCGTGTTTGCCATGAACGCCTCGTGGATTACCAGCGGCGAATTTTCGTACCATATCGATGGCACGACCATCACGTCAATCTCGGCGAAGACCCCGGCGATTTCATGCGCAAGATAACTGCCGCGCATGTTGATGCCGGGATTGTCGGCTGCTTTTTTTATTAGTTGCGGATAGTCGTCGAATTCGTAGAACTGCGTGAATCCGCCGAAAATGTTAAGCTCCGCCTTTTTCGTGTCGATCCCGTCAAAAGCCTCCAACAGCACATGAAGACCTTTGGTGGGTATGATCGAGCCAACAAAACCAAAGCGGATTTTGTTGGCGGGGCTATGCTGAAAATCCTCGAACGGCGCGGTGTCAAAGCCGTAGTCAGAGTAGAGTATTTTTTTCGGGTCCACGCCGAAACTAATATATTGTTCGCGCAAAAAATTCGATGGCGCTATGAGAATGTCGATTTTGTTGAGCGCCTCTCGCATATCCTGGCGGCGCTTTTCTATCGGCCCGACAGAATCCTTGCCGCTTGTCCCATCGCCCGATACCAGCAGATAAATACGGCGCAGCAGGCCGCGCATGAAATTGTCGCCGAGATGCAGTTTGCTGGTAATTTTTTTGTAGATGCTGAAAACAGTGTGGGAAAACGCGCTTATTCTGATTTGCAGCAATTGGCATTGGTCACATTTTGCTTCGTTCGGATTCAGACATAATCTGAGTTCATTGTCGATCAATTGTCCGCGTGGACAAATTGGCCAGTAGTCGTGCAGCGTCATGACGGTCGGGATTTTTCGCCGCTGCAATTCATCGGCGATGAGCGTCGATAGCAGCAAGAGGTGTCCGATATGCACAACGTCAGGCTTCACCTCATCGAGAAAATTCGCAAATGCCTCAACAATCGGCGGGTTAGTATAGGTTAGTTCGTAAGATTTGCATTGGACGAGCGTGCTGTTAATCGACCACACGTCCAGCCCCTCACGCTTTTCTCGCTTCACCTCGTATTCCGGGGCGGTTGCGTCGCCGATTCTGTGAAATATGCTTACCTCGTGAGAGTGCGCTTGTTCGAGAGCGAGCTTGTAGGTATAGGTCTCGGCGCCGGCGTTGTTGTGCGGCGGAAAGCCATGTATCACGTGCGCTATTTTCATTCGGCAATCGCTCCGTAAATTTCCATGAGTCTTTGTGCGTGTTGTTCGGTATTCATCGGCGCGGTAATTTTCTCAGCCATATTTTTGGCCAAATCTGTTTCCTCAATGAATTTCCGCATCGTTGCCGCGAGGGCTTCCGCGTCATCAGGCGCAAATACAAAGCCGGTTACGCCATCGTCAACGAATTCCGTTAGCCCGCCGTAGTCGCTTGCGATCATCGGTGTGTGGCTTTGCTTGGCGTAGAGGACAACCAGCGGCGAATTTTCGTGCCACAGCGAAGGCACTACCAGTATATCAAATTGCGCGAACGCCTCGGCGATTTTTTCGTGCGGAAATGTGCCACGCCAATGGATATTGTCTCCGCGATGCTTTTCTTTGAGTCCTGCAACGTATTCCGCCGAGCCGGGCTGGTTCGTGCCGCCGAAAATAATGATATCGCATTTTTCCTGCGGCAGTTTTTGTGCCGCGTCCAGCAGCACGTGTGCTCCCTTGTGTGGCAGAAGTTGGCCGATGAAACCGAAGCGTATTTTTTCGCCGGCTTCTCGATGAAAATTATCGAAAAGTTTTGCATCGATTCCAAATCCCAGAGATTCCGTGTTTTTTATCTCCGGCATCCAGCGCTTGTATTGCGTAGCCAGTGCGGCAGTGGGGGTAATGACGCAATCCGCCAAAGTAATGGCGCGAATGATTTTGCGCCTGCGGATTGAGATTACAGCGGCTGTTATTTTTCGCAAAATGGCTGCGACCGGCCAGATTTTCGTTCGGATAGCTTCGAGAATGCCGTTGTGAATCCGCTTAATCATCCAGACGCAATGAGCGCATTTGCTTGATGATTCGGGCCCGGTACATAGTTCGTTGTTGGGATCGAGCAATTGTCCGCGCAGGCATAGCGGCAGGAAGTCCGTCAGCGTTATAACGACCTTTGCGCCGGATTTTTTCGCGTCGGCGATCTGTTCTATCGAGAGACCACTGAGGATGTAGGTGAAATGTACCACGTCAGGCTTGAAGTCCTCGAGGCAGTCGCGGAACGCCTGTGCAACTTGCGGTGTGTGCCATGTCTGGGGAAAATTTCGGGCCTGCGAGCACACATCATAATTTATCCCCCAGCATTTTATCCCGTCCTGCTCTTTTTCTTCGCGGCTGAATATCGCCTGCTGCGGGTCTTTGAAAATGTAGAATGCGCCTGTTTCGTTGTTTTTGGCGATCATCCGGGCGGTCTGGTATGTGTAGGATTCTGTGCCGGTAAAGGCTCGCGGCGGAAATCCGTGAACTACGTAGAGTATCCTCATCACACGCCCCTTTGCTTTTTCAGCGGTTTGCCTTTTTGTTCATGGCGAAAGGCGCGGAGCTGGGCGAAGGTTTCCAGAAACCCGAGCGTGAATGCGCGATAGAGATTGCGAGTTTTATCGTTGATGCCTAAATCTGAGCGCCAGACCATGCTCACGCTTTTTCGGATGTAGTAAAATGAGTGGTGCAGTAATTCGCGCCACGACCGGACAGCCGCGTAGCCGAAAATGTGATAAAGCCGTCGCGCGGCGATATAGGTGCGGCGATATTCGTAGCGCACCGGACGACGATGCGAATGCACGACTGCGGCGGCAGGTTCGTAGATGATTTTGTAGCCGTCGAGCAAAACGTCCCGCGCCCATTCTACGTCTTCCGCGAAGTTTGTTACAACGAAGCGATGTTTGCGCCAGACGGATTTTCTTATGCACGAGCAGACGTTGTCAAAGGCGCAGAGCTTGTATTTTTCCAGTCCGCTTATTTTTTCATACTCGCCCCTGTCGGCGATTTCGCTGACCTGGCGTGTTTTGCGGCAAGCCGTCCACTCGGCGAGCCGTTTTTTTGTCATGAGATCAACGTTCTCGCGAGGGATTTGTCGTCCGTATACTCCGGCGACTCGTTCGTCGGCAAACGCAGCGACCAACGCCTCCAGCCAGTTCTCGCCTTGCGGCAGGGCGTCCTGAACGGTTAGCACTACTAGGTTCCCCTCGGCTTTTTCGACGGCGAAGTTGCGCGTGTCTCCGTGGTTGAACGATTTGTGATCGATGCTATATATCTGCACGCCGAATTCTGCGAGTGTTTCGAGTGTGCCGTCGGTGGAGCCGGAATCTACGGCCAATATCTCGAAGGCCGCGCTGGTTTTTTGTGCGCGGATGGCCTCGAGGCATTCGCGCAGTTGCGTGCCACCGTTGAAGGTCGGTATGACTATGGATATCGCTGGATTCAAAATATCTTCTTCAAAAATTACGGATGTCTGATCGGCGCGGCTTTATATTTCTGTGCGATTTTCAGGGCATATCGCCTGAGTATTTTTTCGATGTTGTGAGGGCATTTTTGCTCGTCTTTGGCGGAAAGTATGCCGAGAAACGAACCCGAAATTTCGGCAATCGCAAAGAGAGGCGCGAAAAAAGCCCACTTCATTTTTTGCCACAGGCTCTCTTGCCTGTACGCAACTGCAAGATAGTATTTTGTCTCTTGCCAAATTGCCCGCATTGCCAGCGTCAGCGCCGGATAGAGTTCGAGGCCATAGTAAGAGTAATTGAAGCGTTGGTCGAGAAATCTTTTTTTGAACGCGTAGATCAAAGTGCGGCGGTGTGAGTGATAAACCGCTGCTGTGGGCGTGTAGGCCAGTGTCTTTCCCGCTGTCAGCACGGTTCGTGCCCAGACGAGGTCTTCGGCATATTCGGCAGAAGGGAAGGGGAACTCGCGCAGTATGTTGGCGGGTCGTGCCGAGTTTATATCGTCGAAATTTAACCCTAGGCGTTTTTGTTCGGGAGTAAGCTGATCAATTTCGTCGGTTGATGCAAAATGGTGCGTGTGTGGCTTGTCGTCGCCCGTGATCCATTGCGACAGGCGCCATGCGAAGTATGGATCGGCGTCGATGCGCGCGATTTGCTTGCCGTAGACACCGGCCAATTGCGGGTTCGTGTCGAAGGGAGCCAAGATTTCCGACAGCCATCTGTCGTTCATCGGTGTGGCGTCGGCGACGAGTGTTACGACGAACTCTCCCTTCGCGCGTTCTGCGCCGTATTGCCGCGTCGCGCCGTGATCGAAGTCCTGTGGCGGTATCTCGAAAACTCGCGCCGCTGTCGAGCGCACGATATCGAGGGTTTTGTCGGTCGAGCCGCTGTCCACGACGATGACCTCGTAGTCGAAGTCCACCCTTTGCGAGTAGATCGCGTTGAGGCATGTCCCGATGTTTTTTTCCTCGTTTTTCGTGAGGATTATGATGGAGGCTTTCAGGTCTTGCATTTTCCCACCTAAAAAGACGTAACGATATTCCCACACAATATATAACGTTTATCTTTATCGGCAGGTCTGCCTGTGTTTTCTGAACAAATATCGTCTGCGAAGCCGCGTTTTCTCAAAGGAAGTTTTTGTGGTTGACGGGCTGGGCGATGTTCCAGAGTATCTGGTTGAAGGTGTTGCAGCGGCACAGCGGTGGGCAGTCTCGGAAATCGATGTTTTTGTACGCCTTTTTGCGTTGGTCGGACTCCCAGATTTCCTTGAGCGAGTTCTTCGTCAGGTCACCGAGGCAGTATTTTTCCACGCCGCGCATGTGGCAGCAGATGTATATCTTGAGGTTGGCCGCGATGGTCGTGGCGAAGTGATGGCCGAAGCATATCCCGTAGCCGCGATCGATCGCGTTGTATTGCATTGAGTCGTATTTGTGCTTAGAGAACAGGACATCAAATTTGTCGGTGGCGAGTTTGACACATTTTTCGATCCACGGCAGAGTCTCTTCGAAATCGTATTTCAATTCTTCTTCGCCGAAGCGTCGCAGGAAGGGGCGGAATTGTAGGTAGTCTACGCCCATATCACGGCAGAGTTCGGTGCAGCGCAGCATGTCTTCGCCCATGCCCGTATCGGTCAAATAACCCACGCCGATGGTGCATTTGCTGCTGATTTCGTTTTTGACTCTGACCAGCATGCCGATATTTTTGATAGTTTTCTCATACGCCGCTGCATCCATGCCGTGTGTGCGTTTGTAGACTTCTTGGCTGCCTGCGTCGAGGCTCACGCGTATCCATGTGCAGCATTGCAGAAACACCTTCGCGTCGTCCTCCTTGAGCGCCAGTCCGTTGGTGATAAGCGCGGTATCGAGGCCGAGTTCCTTGGCGAATTTCATCACTTCGACGAGGTGTGGGTTGCAGGTTGGTTCGCCGCCGCCGGTGAAGGTCAATGCGCGTCCGCCCATTTCGACAATCTGCTTGACGACTGACTTTGCTGCTTCCAGATCGACCGAGGAATTGTCCGTGCCGTAAAATCCGAAGCATTGCGGGCACTTATTATTGCAGACGTTGGTCAGATCAAATTCGATGGTGATGGGAAAGGTCTCGCCGGTTTGCTGCCACTGCGCGACTTTGTCGATGTGCTTGAGTATCTTGTCGGAAGAAAACTGTTTGACGTCGTTTTCGATCAAATATTTTTTCTTCATTATCTGCGATCCCTTGCGTATTGACTGATTAACTCTGCGGAAAACCTGAAAAATAGATCATATCGTAATTTGCGAAAAAATCAAGAATCGGCGTAACGGCTTCTTGTTTCAATTGATTCCACAGATAGATATTCTTACGCGGATTATTACGTTGGTTACCTGCGCAGCGGGAACGTCGATTCTCGCGGTGCCGATTGCGTTGGGGAATATTTTTTCAGGGAAAGACCTGATGTATATGTCGTCGTATTCGAGTGGCTGGCCGTTGCCGTCGAAGAGGAAAATGTCATATGCCAGCGTGCCGGAAGATGCGCGTGATGTGTTGTGAAATGTAACATCAACAATAAGCCGTGAGCCGCGAATGTAAACGAGGGGAGGCCTGAATGTCAGGTCGCGGGCTAGCGAGGTGATCTGTACTTTGATATCGCGAGCCGCTGCGATTTCGCCCGGAGCGACCATGTCTTCTTCGAGCGTCCCACAACCGCAGGCCATTATCGCGATAACGCCGCAAAGTAATATTGCCAGATGTTTAGCTGATGGGTTCAAAATGAATTCGCTAGGTTTTCATCGAATCGAATTTGAAAATGCCGATGGCCGTGAAAACAATCAGTGGCAGCGAGACAGCCAGCGCCGGAGGCATACGCTTGTGCGCGCCGAGGTCGTGGCATATGAAGCTGATTATGTAGTAACACAGGAAAATCAGAATGCACAGGCCCAGGCTCGTGAACACCGATTTGTTCGTGGGCTTCATCACAAATGGCAACCCAACAAGCAACAGAATCAGGTTCGTCAACGGCAGGGTTATTCGCTTAAACAGCGCTATCTTCCACGTATCATAAGCAGGCCACATTTTTATTTGGCGCTGCAACTCTCCCATCGTCTTGAAACGTGGCTCGGTTTTGCGTATTTTCAGATCGCGCACTTTCAGGTCAGCAAGAATGGCCATATCGTATCCATCATTAAAACGGAACTGCCATGGTGTGCTGCTCTGCTCCTGTTCGCGGCGATAGTCCAGATTGATCCCCTTGTAGAGAATCCACGTATAGATATTTCTGATCTTTACATCTTGTTTGGGAATAATTTCCACATAGCCGTCCGTCCTGAAGATTATAGAGTCTTTCAGGGCAGAGCGAGGGATCGGGGTGCCGGAAATTACCGAACCGCTTTTCAGTTCTATTCCAGGTTCGCTCTCAGCATTAAGGTTGTTGACCGCGATGTCTCTGATGTTGAATATTCTGATTATCGATGCTGTTTGTACCAGTATCTCATCAGCGGATATTTCGTGAACAAAACCGCAGACGTTGCTGTTGCTGTTTTTGAACGTAATCAACTGTGCCTGGCCAAAATATGCTTTCTCTGCATAGATGTAGTTTGTGATGGCATATTTGTCCGCCCCCGGGGCGATTGACCAGCGCTTAATCGTAACGTTTGACATTTCCTCTTTAACAGGATCAAAATTGCGGTAGTGGAAAATGTGGCGGCGGTTGCCGTCTATCTTTAGTTCCTTCATCGAACGCGCTTCGGTGCGAGGCTTGTCCGTGGCTTCGGCGATGGTGTCGGCGTAGGTTACGATGAACCATTCCTGCGTGACAAACATACCGATCATGATGATCGCAGCGCAGATGAAAATGATCGATGTTATGCGGTAAGCACTTATGCCGCTGGCCATAATTGGCACTAGCTCATTGTTTTTGGCCATTATCGCAACCGTGAACATTCCCGCCATTAGCGTTACCATCGGCAGGAATTCCAGGAAGTTAAACGGTGTGTTCCAAAG
>CAYSUZ010000043.1:0-8110 GCA_964434335.1 uncultured Planctomycetota bacterium
CTCCCTGCTCCTTGGCCTCTTCAAGCCGCTTAATAGATGCCTCAAGAGCGTTCTCAGCTAGCCCTATCTTACCCAAGAAAAACTCGGCCTTGAGTCTGTCTATGACATTTTGAGGGCGACCGAACAACATCGCATCCTTGTCCAGATTCTGATATATGATATTTTCCTTGTCCAGATTCATCAGGGATAGGGCAGCATCAACAATTTCCCCACTAGCTTCAGGCTCTTTTTTCATCTGTGATATGGAGTATATATTGTAGATTGTATTAGAAATAGTTTTGATGCCCGGCACAGTCGCTTCGCCGTATTTATCCGGATCCGAAGCTGACCTGCGCATCAGGGCTACCCTGAAAGCTTTCATCTCGCTAACAATCTTGTCAAAGTGATCCTTATCCTGCTGCGTGCTGGTTTCAAGCGCACACAAGCGCACCCAACATCGCGCGTGCTGGCATAAAAACTCGACGTTGTACTTTTCAACAGCATTTCCTTCGCGGGTCACCTCAGACAACCACATTTTCCCTAATAACTTTTGCGCAACCTGTAAATCCTTAATCCCCGCGAGAGGATCGCGTACGACACTCAAAGCGTAATAATAATCATAGCCGCTACGCTGATTATCCTCTGTGAGATTCCTCAATATGTTCTGCGCATCTTTGTGCCTGCCAGATTGGACATCTATTTGTGACTGCAAAAACAGGATGTAGGGATTGGGGTTCTGTTGTGCAGCAATAACAGACCTCCTATGCAACGCGATTACTGCTTCGGCCCGCGTAATCTGGTTCTTGTTAAGATAGAAAGTAATCAGGTTGCTGCATTCCCTTGGGCTAACATAACCTGTCCCCTTCGCAGCCATGTGATAGGCTTGTTCAGCTAGTAGCGGTTTGTCCCAGACCGAATACAACTTACCCAGTGCCGAATAACCATCTACGGCCCGTGCAGAATCTCTGAGAATTAGTTTATAGTACTCTTCGGCCCGATCGTATTCTTTCTGCATCACATGAAACTGTCCCCGTGCGAGGTTTGTCTCAATATTGTCAACATCTGCCTTGATGAGGATTTCGAGATTCTTCTTGACCTCCGCGATCTTGGCATCTTTGATCTTGTCGCTCTCCGCTTCCGACGCCTCCCTAAACAACAACTGCACTAACAATTGCCGTGCCTTGATGTTGTACTCCGGATTAGAAATATCCTCCATCGCCTTGACGAGTTCGCTACGCGCCTCACTCATTCTCTTGATGTTGATCAGCAACTTGATGTAATCTCTCAGGAGTCTAATATCGTTGCCGAGCCTCTCGCGCCCCTTGCTAAATATGTCAACAGCAGCCTGTTCACGTATCTCGGCTTCATCAACCAAAGCTTCGCCATATGCCTTATGGCCATCCTGACGAGCCTTGTTAGCGCGAGCACGGGCATCACCCGCTATCACCTTATTAGCGTCTGCGATAACAATGTAAACCGCATTGCTCCACGATTTGTCGCTCGCTAATACAGCCTCGGTCAAATCTCCTAAACCCGGAAATAAGTACTCCCCAAGCTTATTTGATTCGACATAATCATTCTCACGATAAGTGCGGCCAAACTGGGACTTCATCTTCATCGCACTAATCAGATATGTCTCCACGCGATCCTGCGCCGCAAGTTCTAAGGCCTTCTGAAAATATTCCTTTGCCTTCTCATTATGTTCTTCCGCCGCTTGCCTTGGGTTCTCCCCATATGCACTCTGGAACGCAACATCCGAAATACGCAACTCCACCTGACCGGCCATCATATAAACATCGCCCTCGTAGAGTTTGAAAAGATCGGGCAACTCATCCTTGACCTGATCGGGATCGAAATCCATCTCGATAATTTCGAGATAGCCCTGCCGGGCCTTCTCATATTCGGCCATTACCTCCTCATAGATCTCCTTCTTTATTATCCCTCCCGTCCCGGCGATTTCATCTCTGGCGCGAATCAAAATCCCCCGACCATATTCCTCCGTCGACCAGGCATTGTAATACACAAGCCCCGCCCAACATGCTTTCCAGTACTCCTCTTCTGACCGTTTAACCGATCTGAGCACTTTATCGGAAATATCCCTTATCATACCAAAAGCCTTCATAGCCGTATAAGTATGCAACAGCTTACATCGTTTCAATGCGGGCCCAAGTTTCTGGTGGTCTTCTTTAGGATATAGATCCTGCGCACTTTTATAACGCTCAAGCGCATTTTTGACATAATTACTCACCTGATCATGTGTCGTCCGTTTTTTTCGGTAGTGTTTAGCGTATACGCACTGAATATCACCCAACATCTCCAACGCATATGGCGACTTTTGATTGGCAACATCCTCGGCCAATTTTGTGGCCTTGGTAAGCTTGGCTTGTGCTATCATCCAATCGTCAGCCTCCTCGAGTTCTATGGCCTCAGCCAACAAAGCCTTCGCTTCTATAATCTTGTCCCAAGAACTCTGTATGAAAAATTTCTTGACGATCACAAACGTTGCACCACCAAAAACAACCATGATCGCCAGAACGATCATAAGCCTGAAAATCACACCCTGCTTACGAGTCATCTCAACACTCCAATATGTTTTGATAAATAATTATTGCGCAAACCACATTGCGATCCGTTATCTTTCTACAGGCTCGGGCAAAAACTCATCGCCGAGTTTCTCCAAAAAGCGTGGGCCGAAACTCTCTATCCGCTTCCACGCCTTGTTCTTGCGAGCATTATAGGCCGCAAGCAATTTCTTCTCATCATCGTTCTCGGGTGCTTTGGACGGATCAAAACTCGCCGGAAACAGCCCGAGAAAGGTATTAAACTGCACCTGAGCCATGAACCCCGTTCTCTTGCCCATCACCAATTTGAGCCAGTTGTCTATCTTGCCCGCAGAGCGATCAACCACCGCCACTCCGTTGTTATTCATATGATACGTCACCATCAAATAGAGGTCTTTGCCAGATTTTTCATGATTCTTTCTCTTGTAGATATAACGGATGATCTCTATCCGACCTCCACAATAACCCGGCACATCCATATATACCGACATCTCTTCTACCCGGTTGTGTCCGCTCGCCGGATAGCACTCGTCAGGAAAATGCACTGCGCCCTTGTTGATGCCGTCCACCGCACTCTCGTGATAACTCACATACACCGCAACGTTTGAGTTCCACACATACTTCTTTGCTTTGACATCGTCTATCTCACGCAGATCCTGCGTTCTAGCAAATGCTGTTTGATCCGCCCTATGCTGCGGTGTAAAGTAGCGCAGATTAAGCGAGTCATCATTGTCAGAAATCTCGAGTACTTTATCCGCGACCGGCTCGACAAAACCTATCCAACGATATCCATCTCGATCTTCGACAAAATCTTTGTCCACAAAAGTCTTACCACCTTCAATGCGCTCTACCTTCGTTCCATGAGGATGCATCATCTGACCATCAGCGGCAAAGAAACTCGCCGTAATAAAATTCGTCATCACACCGTCATTGTTTTCTCTTCTCTCAATTGTGTGAAACGGCTGCCGCAACGGTACCGGAGTAATGCGCTCACTAATCAATGCGTGCAGCATTGGCAATCCCACCACGAACACCAAAAGCAATGCGATCACAACCAGAGACTGCTTCGACATCCGGCGAAAAACATTTTTGCCATAATGCCCCGCGTAATCAGCTGCGACATCTTTGACCCACGCGATAAATGCCATTACCCACACCTTGATCCGCTCAAAGGCTATGCGCATTCTGGCGCTCAATGCAACCTGCGCAGTCTTTTTCTTTTCAGCCCCCTCCAAACGGGTTTGCTTTTTACTCCTCCTCTGCAAATCGTCGGCGGAGGTCTCAATCGTAGGCCTTCCCAGTATCCAGCCTATCACCCAACCCTCAAAAAACAGAATCACCATCTCCGCCAGGAACATCAAAAAACCCTGCGCCATGTGCGCAAAGCCATCCGACAATCCTCGATCAACGTATACCGCCAATATACCCACACCAGCAATACGCAGCATATTCATGCCGATCGCTATGGGTATCGCGGAAAGCGAAAGCACTATACGTGAAATCAATCCACGCTTGGTGATATAAGCAAAGGCCACCGCCACGGCTATCAGCACAAGCAACGAATTCATGCCGCTGCAAGCCTCGGCAACCTGAAACTCCAAATCATGTTCCGGGATACGCAGTTGATTGCCGGACCGGTATACATCAATACCAGCAATCTTCATTATTTTCTCGCCAGCCACAGTTCCCACGGCCATCATCCTTCTAGCAACCTGATTATATAAAAACGGCGGCGGCGGCGTCATAAACAAAAGGTACGCAAAAGGAAATGCCAGATGCTTAAATATCCGGGTGCCAAAAATACACCACGTAACACCCGCAAGGATAAATACCAACGCCACTACCTTAATAAAGATAACCTGGCCAAATTCCGCGCCCATGCGCATCAGTATTCCAAGCACAATCAAGATCAGCCCCAGCAAGGTAGGCCGTAGCGCTATACGCTTCACCGTCTGCCACTTCATATAAACAAAAATCAGTGCAAAGACAGGGATCATCATGCAATAACCCGCCTCATCGTTTTGGTTATTCCAACTCTTCCACAATGCCTGCGGCGTACCTGAAATCGCATAAAACAACAGCACCACAAAAAACGCCACCGCCATCTCAAACCCACGTGTACGATAGGGCGATTTTGTCCCCAGCGGCAGCGGCATTTGCGCGTTGTCAGTATGTTTTTTGTTGTGCTTTTCTGTCAAAGCTACCTCAGTTTTTTTCGCTTCAAATCTTCGATGGCCAACGTCAGATTCCCACATGCGAGCGCGCAACACAACCGCCGCAACCCACAAATTGCAGTGCGACGAACTCACACCACAAGAACATTTAGCCAATCGCGCTGATTCATCTTATCGGATTTGTGTCCTAGAACCTTTGACAAAGTACACGCGATTGCAAAAAAGTCCCGGCACACCCCTCCCGCATTACATGTAATCGTCCGAGAAGCGATAAAGGTTTCTCATCAATGAAAAAAATAACCAGGCTCAGTTCACCAAAAAAAACGCTGCTATCACCTTTGCGCAATATTGGCTTTGCGACAATATTTCAAGTTAATCAGGCAACCTTGCCGATATGATTAATACTGCCGCAATCGACATCACGCAGCAGCAATAGACAACCAAATGGATCAAGACCAAGGCCGTTTCGAAAATTGGGTGGTGACGGCTCAGGTAAAGAAAAAGGTAGTTCCACCAGAGAGCACAAAACACTAATATCCGGCATCGGTGGATTTAGGAAAGGAACCTGGCGCGCCTAACAGCGCGCCAGAATTTTTTTTGCCGCATCAAAAACACGCTCAACACTAACCCCCGTAACACAAACAGGATCCTCGCAGCGGCGCTTTTTGCACGGCCTGCACTCTGCCTCGCCGAAAACCAACTCAGCAGGCTGCTCGCAATACGGGCCGTATAATTTCTCATCCTTGGGCCCAAAAATTGTTACCAACGGCACACCCGCCGCCGCCGCAATATGCATCGGCCCAGTATCCGCACCGACGAAAAGATCGGCCCGGCCTATCAGCGCTGCCAGCCCCCGCAACGAAACCAGCGGTGCCACCAAGACGCCCTCGCCAGCCTGCCGCTCAATATCCAGGCATAACTCCTGCTCGTCAGGCCCCCGCGTCAGCAACACCCGCGCGCCCAACTCATCTCGCAGCCGCGCAGCAAGCCCCGCAAACCGCTCCGCAGGCCATTGCTTATACGCGCCAAAAGCGCTCACGCCCGGATGCATCACCACCAGCGGCCCTTGCGCAGAGAACTTCGCGATAATCCGTTCGACCTCGGCCTGATGCGCCGAAAAATCGGGCAGACACCAACGCACTTCCGGATTTTCGATCCCCAGCAACGACAAAAGCCCCATGTTCCACATCAGTCGATGCGCACCCTCGGGCGGGCGATAGGTTTGCGTATAAGAACGCGCGCTGCCCTCCTTCGACGCGGGCGACGCAAAACCCAGCCGCCGATCTGCACCGCTCTGGCGCACGACCCACGCGCTGCGCATGTTGCCCTGAAAATCTACCGCCGTATTATAGCCGCGTTCGCGCAGGCTGCGAAAAAGCCGACGCATCTCCAACAACACACCCGGCATCTTCAGCGGGTTCTTGCCACGACGCGACCAATCCTTGCGCGGCATGACGATCACCTCGTCAAGATAGGGATGGTTCTGCACGATATCCGCCGAAGCCGCCTCGACTATCCAGCCGATGTGGGCCAACGGGAAAGCCGCACGCAAAGCCGCCAACGCGGGTAAGCAACGCACCACGTCGCCGAGCGCACTAAGCCTGACGATAAGTATTTTTTCTCTATCCGCAGTCAATGCCGATTTTCAAGCCTCAGCGGGTTATGCGATCTTCGAGGAAATTCATCAATCCGTTACAAATAAGCGGAGCCGTATCCTTAACATCTCCGCCTGTCAACGCATCCTTAACAAACCCGCGCGAATTGATCTCGCCCAGCAATTTGCCGTCCGCTGTCTCAATCGAAAAACGCACGATGACAAACGCCTCGCCGCCGATCGTGGCAATACGTTTCCATTTCTTGCCCGCGCAGTAGTCGATGATCCGACCCCTGACTATGATCCCGTCCTTGGGCGCGCTATCGCTTGTGCTCACGCAATCGAACAGTTTCGATTCTTCGAGCTGTTTAACGATCTCTGCGTGCAGAATACACAACTGCGATTCCGTCTCACCGCCAAGCTCGGAGGTAAGTTTCTCCACGGCAATCGCTTTGTAAGCCGTCAAGGATTCATTGTGGCCGGTAATAATGAAGACCGAATCCTTTTTTCCCGTAACAACGCTGCCCGCCTTGCGCACGCCCAGCGAGCAACCCACCGCCGAAACAAGCATCACGGCCAGCGCCAGCATGATAACAATTCTTGACCTGCTCATATTTCTCTCCCGAAAAAAATCTTTCGATTAAATCAGCGTTTCGTATGGCTCACGATAAAATCCACCAACTCTCGGTTGGCTTTTGCGCGATCATCACACACAATATCTTTTGTCGCCAACACCTCTTCGGTAACAACATTGGTCAGAGTGTAACGCATGGTCGCCGTCTCACCCTTTAGAGCCTGCGCCATAATCAGGATCGTCTCCTTGTCGTGATTAAAATCACACGTGTAGGCAACCTTGTCGAACAATTTTGTCGCCGCCAGCTGCGTTTGCAGGTCTTCCAATAGCGCAATCGTATCCTTGTCCACAGAATCCACACCAAGACGGTGTTTGAGAATCACGACCGTCTTATACGGGCCAAAGTTTACATCATTCTTCTCGACAGGCGCCACCTTCTGCCCCACACAACCCGCCGCGCCAACCAGCAAAACCACCGCCGCCAGCATCACAATCATTTTTGCAACCTTCATAGTATTCTCCTATTCGTTATTCTTCCTCTCGACTGATTCGCTCAGTCAGATATTTAACCAACCCGCCGTTAACGGGATTAACCGCATCGGTCACGTTGCCACCCGCCTTGAGGCTATCCTCGACGAAGCCACGGCAGTTCACTACTGCCAGCACCTCGCCCGAATTACCATCCTTAATCGTATACCGCATAATGATGAAGCCCTTGCCGTCGAAGGTCGTTATCCGCCGGAAACGATTGCCCTTCTCATAGTCCAGCAACTCGCCCTCAATCACCAGCGTTCCCTTGGCGATCTCCTTCCCCGACGTACACTCACTCGGAGAGTCAACGGCCTTGAACAATTCGGTATCCGTCAACTGCTCGTCGAGATCATCGATCAGCAGCGCCATTCCCTCGTCGCAATACGGGCCGATTACGGTAGTAGGTTTGACCAGGATAATCGACTCGTAGTCACTGAAGGTTGCTTCGTTGCCTTCCAGGATCAAAAACGAACCGTTAATGCCGGTCACTAGGCTGCTCACCTTGCGTGCATACGGCGACAACTGGCAACCCGCAACGACGACGACGAACATTGCCATTACAGTAAGTATTGCTAGCTTGCGCATAGTATTCTCCCAAAAATCATATCAATCGTAATTGAAAATCCATGCCATAATATATCATCTCGCCCGCGCAATACCAGATTTTTCGCATCGCCATAAATACCTCGTAGAATTC
>CAYSUZ010000044.1:0-5752 GCA_964434335.1 uncultured Planctomycetota bacterium
TGGCAACCCTGGTTGTGCGATGTTCAATATCATTGAAATCAAAAAAGATTTCATTGCAGCAGCCGCCCAATTGTCCAAAGGCGTGTTATGCGTATAGTCGAGTTGTTTGGCCTTCGCCGCATAATTCGCGTCTGCCTGTTCGTTGAGGTATTCCACCATATCTGCACTAAATTGTGGCGTCATGTAGTCATGCCCGCTGCCAGGCGGGAAAAGCCCCACCTGAACAACTGGGTTCATGTCGGTTTCGGTGGCGAAATACGCAAAGTCATCTAGTGTCATTGCGCTTGAATCGAAATGCAGCGCGCCGATAAAATCACGCGGATCGCCTGGATCCGTTCCGATATATGAATCACTGATCCTGACTGCATCAAAATAAATTTTTCCGGCGGAGTTTGGGCTTTCAGAGCAGCCCATCGAGACTTTTATTGTACCGGTGTGATATTCGTGCGAAGTGTCCAGTCCGGTTGCACTATCCTGTTCGACGCCATCTATGTAATATCGAATTTCGCCCGATGTCGAACCGTCGAGATAGCGTACTTCCAACGTATGCCACTGCCCGCGTGTCAATGGAGTCGAAGGAGTAAGTTCGGTTTCGTGAAAATTGTTGTTGCCGAGGGAGCTTAGCGCCTTTACATGAATCCGCAAGTCCTGATCCAGATACACCATGTAATTGTTGTTGTGATGAGTTGCGTTTCTGGCTGACAGCAGACACCACGGGTTTTCGGTATCGGATACAAATGCAACATCTTCATCCACCATAAAATCCAGCCGAACATTGTGCACATCATAGCGCGGAATCTTATTGTTGTCCTCGTCATCAAACATTGCACTAAAGTAAGCCTTGTTTGCGCCCGCAACTTTGTGCACGTAAGCGCAGTGTCGCATATCGGTAGACTTCCAATACTCCAGCCCCACTGTGTTGGCACCGTCGGTTTCAATTATTGCTCCGTCACACGAGGCCTTGAATGTTGCCAAGTTAGTCTCATAGCCGCCTGTGAGCGCTTCGTGAGTGTCCCATCGATAGCGCGAACTTGCGGAGCCGCTTTGAGTCCATATCCAGAAGCCCGGGGAAAGTTTTGCGAGATGCTCGATGTTTTTGTACATCGTGAAAACACCGGTTTCTTTCATAATCTTGCCGCCGAAATGGTTTTTGTCGATGGCGTGACGGATGTCTTGTGCATTAATATTGACACTTACCGTGTTGCTTTTAGCGCATAAAAATGGTGTGTCCGGTTCGGAGAGATTCATCGAGTGAATGGGGGAGATGCCAAAATTCAGCAAGAACCCCACTATCAGAAATAACGCAATTTGCCGAAGAGTCATAAGCAACCCCTTCCTGTTTTTGGATGAAACTGGTTTGCTTTTTGCATGTTGGGGGCGTTGTTTTCTGTGACTAATTATAATCGTTCTCCTAAGAAGAGTAAACAGCGGAGCTTAAAGCGCACAACGCAATTAACGTCTTCTTCATGGAAAGCGAAATAGCCATGGACTGCCAATGTGGATTTCCTGTTGTCCATATCAAATATCGACAATATACGAACCCGGGTTAAGCAATTAATTTTACTTCCCTTATCTTAGGTTCCCTTTTCTTCCAGCAAATGATGTCTCATGTCCAGGGGACATCATCATCTTCGCTGGCCGTAAGGCGATTTTGATATTTGCCGTTGTAGTCGAAAATGCGCAGCAATGCCAATTCAAGATACCACAGACCGAGATTCCCTGTTTCCCAGTAGAGGTTTTGCATTTGATTTCGTTTTTTATTATCCGGATGTACAAGCGAATTGCGTATCTCTGTTATCGCATGAGGATTGTCCAGCCAATTAAACTGTTTTGCTTTTTGAGAAATATCTTTGCAGTACGCAGGGATATTTATGGGGATATCAAGAGATGAAAATAAGAGTCTGAATTTGTCGGACGCGCGTAATTTTTTGAAGCCTTCGGATTCGATTAATTTCCTGTCTCTAACGGCATACTCGTATGATAGACGCTCAATAGCAGCTTGGGCCAGAATGATACACGCATCTATTTCACTCAAGTTGTTGCCAGTTAAATACCAATAAAGAGTTTCTTTAATAGCGTCCTGCCAATCTTCATCGTTCCATTTAGCCATGAATCCCGGAAATAGTGCTGAGAATTGTTCGCAACAAAATAAATTGAAACATGATGTCGTATATTTCCAAACATATCTCGGATATGACCATTCTTTCCAAACTCTTTTACTATTTTTGTCAAGACCCACGGCAAGAACAGGAGGACACCAGCAGCCTTTTACAAAAGACAAAAAATAATCCAATGCTGTTAATATGCCTTTCGCTTCTTTTCCGTTAAATGATGAGTTGTCTTTGCGTTTGATGCATCCTATATGCGTAAGCCCAAAACCTCCGGTTGATTTTAATTTCTTGTAGAAATCACTGTTTTGAATCAGGGATTTGATTTCTACTTCCCAATTATCATCATCTTTTAGGTCTATGTGTTCAATGACGTATTTGGTTGAACCTTCTGTGACATGGCTAACCCGATGTCCCCTAATGATATTGACATTAAAAAGATGGAAAATGAGTTTATGCATCTTTGTTTTGGTGTCTCCTAGGCTAATGATTGACCTTTCGAGACACCACTTAACTTTTGTCCCGGAGTTCGATGCTGAAATTTCGGTTACAAATCCAGGGGGGCTTATATTGTGTTTTTTCAGCAATATAGAATTAATGTCATGGCAGTATAATTTTGCAAATTGGGTATATATATAAATGGTAGGCGTTGGCAGAAGATCAAGCCGCACTTCTGCAGGGCCTTCGTATTTGTTGCCTTTGTATTCGACTATCGCCGTATCTCTTGCAAGAATAATGCTTTTGTTTGGCTCGGTTATATCGTAATAGATGTGCTCGAAGTCCATATTACACGTCCTTTGTTTCCAGCCACGCCTCTGTGCCGATTGAGGCACGCTTCTTCAATTCCCTGCAACGATCCAATACCGCCTGTTCTGCTTCATCAGGGCTGAGTGCTGGATCACGAAATTCGCTGAACAATTTGCACGGTAACTGTCCGCATTGTCCGCAATGTTCGATCTCATTTTTGTTCACAGCGCAGTCATACAACGGACAAATATCGATCTTCATCAATGCTGTCCAGAACGGCTTGCCCGCAACCGTGCCACAGCCCCCGACGCAATTGTCGCCGAGGTGTTCGCACTCTCCGCAGTAAAGTCCGCACGGCGGAGCGTAGTTTGGGTTTGACATATTTTTCTCCAAAAAAAATCGGACACGCAGATTATACCGACAATGCGAACGAAATCAAAGCGCCGCAGTAAAATCTGGGTTTGTGTTGACAGGTTGCAAAGATGAATTTATTCTTCAGACGATCTAACCAATTTCAGGAGCAAATCAATGACCGAACAAAAAAATAGCTTCGACAAAAATCTTTGTACAGATTGTGGAATCTGTGTGAGTGTCTGTTCGAATATGCTCATCGAAAAAAACTCGTCAGGCAAGGTTGGATTTAAGGACTGCGTATCGCGTCATTGCCTCGCCTGTGGCCAATGCATGGCGATCTGTCCCGCACAGGCAATCTTCGCTGCCGGGCTTTCGTACGAAAAGGATTTCGCTCCCATGCCGACCGACATCGCAGACGCTGCGGCTTTTGCCAATATGCTTTCTACGCGTCGCTCCGTGCGCAGCTTCACCGACGAACCCGTATCAGATCAAGATTTGGCGTACATTTTCGAACAGGTCCAAAAAGCGCCGATCGGTGCGCCGCCGAATATGTATCAGGTCGAAGCGACTGTCGTTTCCGAGCGCGCCACGCTCGACCGTGCATTGCCCCTCATGATCGATCTCTATGAGAAGTTCATCAAGCTTGCGTCTAATCCGATAGTGCGGTTTTTTATGAAATTAAAAATGACTGCTGAAGAGAAGACCACGGTCTTTGATTTTGTGCTGCCGTTGATGAAAAGTGTCTTGCCCGAATCCAAACAAAACGGACTTGATCCGTTAATGTGGGGCGCGCCGGTGTTAATTCTGTTTCACGCGCCCAAGTCTGCCATGGGGCATACCGAAGACATCCACATCGCCAACACCTACGCATTCCTTGCTGCGCATGCCCGGGGACTGGGCGCGACTGTATTGGGAGTCGTGCCGCCAGCGGTCGAAATGAATGCGAAGTTAAGAGAGATGTTCAATATCCCTGTCGATCACAAGGTAATCTCATCCATCATCGCCGGCCACCCAGAACACCGCTATCAACGAACAATCCGTCGCCGTCTCTTAAAAGTTAATCGAGTATAGGCATTAGTGCTATGGTATTTGGTTTTGGGTAAATCTGCTAAGAATTTCGCAGGACGTAGAACACGTAGGTGTAGAAATCGCTGAATCGGCGGTAGAGGTCGATTTCGTGTTCGAACATGGCGAAGACGGCGTCGGCTTCTTCGTTGCCCACGTATTCTTTGCGCATCTTTGCGATCTCTGCTTCCACGACGGCGTAGAATTCGACCCAGGCCTTTTGGGGCAGGACAAACGAGTCAAGAACTTCATAACCCGCGTTTTCAGCAATCTTGAGGTTGGTTGCAGTATCGTTGATGACGTTGCCGTCGGCCTCGAAAAGCGCGCGCACTTCCTCCGGCGGATCAGGTTGCGGCCATGTCGCTTCGTTTAATACGAGGCAGCCGCCTTTTTTCAGCAGAGGCGTCCACGTTTGCAGTCCCTTTTCAAAGCCTATGATAAACACCGCACCTTCGCACCAGATCAGATCGAACTGTTCTTCATCAAAGCCCGGCTCGAACATTGAGCGGTTGAGCGGACGGATGCGCTCGGAGAGCCCCGCTTGTTTTACCTTGTCGGCAAGGATGTCGAGGAAACCCTGATGATTGTCGATCGCCGTGATCGTGCCATCGGTCAATCCGGCCAATTCCAGAGTCTGCGTGCCGGAGCCGCAGCCGATGTCCAGAATCTGTGGCTTTGGCGGCAGATGTGGCAACATCGAAAACGCTTTTTGCGTCGCGCCAGCATCGCCCGGCCCCTGTCGCGGGATTCTCTCGAACAACTCGTAAAATACCTTCATTGAATGTTCTTCCATTGTTTTGTCGCCTCACAAATAATCGTTATTTTATTCTGCATCGCCCTGAAGTTCTGCGGCGGATGGCGTTTTGCCGGAAAGCAGTAATCCGAAAAGCCTGCTGCGCTCGAGTATTCCCGCCTTGAAACACATGCCTTGCTTGCACGGATATTCTCCCAGCATGGGCAGTGAGGCCCTGACTGCTGCTTTCAGGTCTTTGTGATCAAGGATGTTAATATCGTATTGCCCGGATATATCGCACGGCGTACACAGCCGACCGTCGGGCATTATATTAGGAACTCCGTAGGGGAAACAGCGAAATGGCACGAAAGATTTGATCTGCCGATAGTAATGCGACGAACCCGTCAGGTGGGGCGCTTTGCCCGATTGCCGTAGGTCAAGGAGGCGATCGATAAGCGCTTCGTATTTCGGATTGCCCGCCAGACCCTTTGGCGTGCTGTTCTTTTCGTTTGCTGGCACGACTTCGAGCAGGAATCCGTATTCACGCGTGAACTCCACCATCTCGAGCATGTCGTCAAGATTTTTTTCGCTGATAACGCAATTTATGATGACCTTGATGTTGTTGCTCTTATTATATTCCCTAAGCATCTCGAGATTGGCGAAGACGCGCTCGGCGGTTTTGATGGACACGCCCAAATTGGCTGCGTGGTTTTCGATACTGGGTGAATGAATCGAGACGGATATC
>CAYSUZ010000044.1:5762-8098 GCA_964434335.1 uncultured Planctomycetota bacterium
TTCGAGAATCTCAGGACGCGAGTCTAGGGCGATAATGTTGGAACTCATGCCGATAGAGCGGAAATCTATCCGTTGCGCCTCTCGCAGAATCTCAAGAATATTTGGATGGATCGTCGGTTCGCCGCCGGAGAGGTAGAGCATCTTGACTGTGGCCCGGATTTTTTCCAGTAGTCTCTTAGCGTTGTCTAGTGTAAGCGGTGGAAAGCGATCACTGCCGTTACGAATTTCCGCCGCCTTGCAGCAAAAATCGCAACGCGCGTTGCACGAAAAATTAGTGAACCAGCAAACCGCTAACGGATGCCCGACGAAATCCTTGTCGAGCGGCGCGCGAACCACTCCACGCAGGATGCGCCAGAGCGCTTTCGGGGACAGCATTGAGATGATGTCGATCGTACGAAGGCCTTGATTGCCGGTTTCTTTGTTTGACATTGTTACACCATTGGATTGCCAATAATTTCTCATCGCATGTTTTGATAATCTTAAAATAGCCCCGCAAGCCCAGAAATCAAGTCATTTTTCCGGTTTTGTCGGAGAAAACGGTGATTTCGCTTGAGCGTTATGCACGAAATTGCTAAGATGCGCGCCACAAAATTTGGACTCTTTTGGAAGTATCCTTCGTGCTCCTCCAAAAACTTCGATGCAATTTTTTTTAATGCTCTCGTGAATTTTGCACCTGATTTTATACTGGCACTTTCTATATGCTCAAAACCGAACGTCTCGGAAAAGAAAAAATAGGCAAACTATTGTGGCAATTTGCGCTGCCCTCGGTTGTTGGCTTGCTGGCTCATGCCGTCTACAATATTACCGACCGTATTTTTGTGGGTCGCGGTGTTGGGGCTGAAGGCATGGCCGGAGTTGTTCACGCCTTTCCCATCATGCTGGCGCATTTTAGCGTGGCGGTGTTGATAGGCGGCGGTGCGGCAGCGCTTATCTCGATCCGACTGGGCGAAAAGAAAAAAGCATTGGCCGAAAAGATATTAGGCAATGCGGTCTTGCTTTTTTTGATCAGCATTGTCGTATTGACGATTTTCACGCTTGTCTTTTTGGATGACCTGCTGGGATTGATGGCTATTACCGAGGCCGTCAAGCCTCACGCAAGGGATTACATGCAGGTAATATTCGGCGGTACGATTTGCATGTTGGGTGCATTCGTCCTCAGCGCATTTATTCGCGCCGAAGGCAATCCCAATCTCGCAATGTGGCTGTTGTTGATAAGCTCAGCACTTAATGTTGTCTTCGATCCGATACTTATTTTCGGTTTCGACATGGGTGTGCGAGGCGCGGCGATTGCGACCGTAGCGGCTCAGGCTTTTGCCGCGCTATGGGCTGTTTTCTATTACGCCTGCGGCAAGAGTGTTCTGCGATTTCATCTGCAAAATCTACGTCCTTGCCTGAAAACAATCAAGGCGATCTTGGTTATTGGGCTGGCGCCATGCTTGATGGAAATGGCTTTTGCTGTGCAACTTGGCGCGATGAATTTTCAACTGCAAGCATTTGGTGGTGCCAACGCTGTTGCCGCACTGGGAATAGTTTTTGCGGTTATCGCCTTTATTTTTCTGCCTTTGTTGGGGATAACCGAAGGAGTCCAGCCAATATTGGGCTATAACTTCGGGGCCAAACACTACGCAAGAGTAAAAAGCACACTCTATAAGGCGCTTGTCGGTGCATTCATTTTTGCGATTGTTGGCAGCGCGGCGGCATTTGTGCTGGCCAGAACTATTGCCACATTTTTTTTCGTTGAGCAGAATCCATTGGTTGGCACGGGTGATGACAAAATAGTAATTGATATTGCGGTCAGGGGAATGAGAATATTTGTAATTCTGTTTCCGCTTGCCGGCATCGATATGATTGGTGCGCGGTATTTTCAAGCGATTGGCAAGGCCAAAAAATCCCTGGTTCTGAGCATTTCGCGTCAGGTGTTGATTTTCCTGCCTTGTGTCATCCTGTTCCCGGCGATGTTCGGCCTGGATGGAGTATGGTATACCGGCCCTGCGACCGATATCTTTGCGGCGTTGCTGGTCGGTGTGATGTTGTATTACGAAATCCGCAAACTCAATCGGCAAGAGCATCTTCAACAGGCTCATCTGGCGGCTAAATAACTATTTCGTGCGAGCCTTTGCAATCGTCAGCAGCGCACGTGCGACCGAGTCCTCCGGCTGTTCATTAAGATATTGTTTCAGCAACGGAATAGCCCGTTCAGATTGCTTGCCGCGAATGTGCATGCGTGCAAGATACAGCACCGCCAGCTTTGCCGTACTGCCGCTGTCTTTGCGCGCCTGTTCATAGAGCGTTTCGGCCTCCGGCCACTCCCCGGCTTCCTCTGCCAGTCTCGCCGC
>CAYSUZ010000045.1:0-8092 GCA_964434335.1 uncultured Planctomycetota bacterium
ATCGTCATGCCGCCGGCTAGCCCGTTGCCAGAAGAAGAAATTGACAGAATATATGCGCTTCCGTTCACACGACGGGCGCATCCGATATACGACAAACAGGGCGGCATCGCGGCGCTGGAGCCGGTGCAGTTCTCGCTGGTAACACACCGCGGCTGCATGGGCGGATGCTCGTTTTGCTCCATAGGCCTCCATCAAGGCAAGCAGATATGTTCACGCTCCGCCGATTCAATCGTGGCAGAGGCGGAATCGTTCCGCGCGCATCCCGATTTTCGCGGCACAATACCGGACTTAGGCGCGCCGACGGCCAACATGTACGGCATGACATGCGAGCAGGCGCAAACGTGCAACAGGCCAAGTTGTCTGTGGCCGGAACCGTGCAAAAACCTCAAGGTAGACCACTCGCGGCTGCTGGCACTAATGGAGCGGATGCTGAAAATGCAAGATGTCAAGACCTTCGTCGCGTCCGGCATCCGGCACGACCTCGCCCTACAAGACAAGGAATACATGCAGCTGCTTATTTCGCGCTTTACCGGAGGACACCTAAAGGTCGCGCCAGAGCACAAGGCCGCCAACACGCTGCATCATATGCGCAAGCCGGGTTTTGAGAAGTTCCCTGAATTTGAGGCACAGTTCAGCGCGATAAGCAGACGTGCGGGCAAGGAACAGTACATCGTGCCCTACTTCATCTCCTCGCACCCCGGTTGCACCAATGACGACGCGATTGAGCTGACGGAATTTCTTGTAGGACGCAATTGGCGAGCGAAGCAGGTGCAGGATTTCACGCCGTCTCCGCTGACGTATGCTACTGCGATGTACGTTTCGGAGCGCGACGAGAAACAAAAAAAGATATTCGTCGCCAAGGGCATCGGTGCTAAGCGCCTGCAAATGCGGCTGCTAAAATACTCCGACGAGCGTTCACGCGACACGCTCAAAGATTTTCTTGGCCAGCACAATAAAGACGCTTTGCTGCGCCGGATTCTTTCGATGAAAACCACTGACAAAAAATAATCTGATCCTGCGCTTTGGCAGGCATTCGACATTACGACACAAAATATCACATGCCAATCAAAACAAGAACATACGGCACTTCTGGCCCATCGGTAGTCTTGTTGCATGGCGGGCCGGGCGCGGCGGGCTATATGGCGCCGGTGGCACGAGAAATCGCGGATGAGTTCCGCGTAGTCGAACCGCTCCAGCGCAATAGTAGTGCGGTTCCACTGACCGTGGCAATCCACGTCAACGATCTTGACGAGGTAATTGAGGCAAATTTCAAAGACGACCCTCCCGCTCTTGTCGGGCATTCCTGGGGTGCGATGCTGGCATTGGCATACGCCGCGCAACATCCGAAAAAAACCGCTTCGCTGGTTTTGATCGGCTGCGGGACGTTCGACACGGCTACACGTCAATCAATGCAACAAACCATTCAGGCACGCATGGATATAAGCCTGAAACAGAAGCTGGAAAATCTGGCCGACGAAATAGCCGATCCTGATGAGAGGCTTGCAGCAATGGGCAAGTTGATCACGCCGATCTATTCGTTCGATCCTGTGGATGAGAGCACAGATGCTCAGTGCGACGCGCGTGCGCATGAGGAAACGTGGGCTGACATGTTGCTGCAACAAAAAAACGGTGTCTATCCGGCAGCGTTCAGCGGAATCCGTGTGCCAACCACAATGCTGCACGGCGAGTTCGACCCGCATCCGGGCCGGATGATTTGCGACGGGCTGCGTCCACTCATGCCGCAACTCGAATATATTGAGTGGGAACGTTGCGGACACTATCCCTGGCTTGAGAATGGTGTCCGAGGCGAGTTCTACGCGGCCTTGCGCACCTGCCTCGCCAATCTCGCCTGACACTATATTCGCTGGCGATAAGTTTTATTTGGCACGACCGGTATAAGAATCTTTCGCCCATTCGGAGAGGCTTGCATGACCGAGGGATTTGTTCGATTGCTCGGCCCACGTGAGATATTCTTCGAGAACGGATCGCATTCTGCCATTGAAGCCCACACCAATCGCGAGATTTTTCAGAGCGAAAACATCGCGCGCCCTTTCGGCATCCCCATGTTTGACAATAACGGCCAGTGCCCCCGCCATGCTTGCGCGATCCACTCCCTGTCGGCAATGGATATGCGTCGCAATGCCCTGGCAGTCTATGAGCGCCTTAACCAGTTGGCGCAATTCTTCGCGCCGAGGCCGCTTGGAGCCGGAGAGTCCGATATCGATCAGGGTAACGCCTTCGTCGATGCAAAGTTGTTTTTCTTTTTCGTACCAGGCCTCATCTTTTTGCCCACGCAGATTAATAATGGCCTTGATATCGTGCTCGCGGATAGTTTGGCGAAGTTTGTAGTCGGTCATTTGCGCTGATTTGTAGACCTCGCCGGGAATGACCTCTGCAAAGTTGCTGCAAAAAATCGGATCGCTGAAAAAAACAATCGCAACCAACAACAGCAACGCCAGTCCACCAAAAAATATCATGCCCCACGGGGTTTTCATTTTTGTCGTTTTCTTCATTCTTCGCCTTCTTGGTTTTCTGTTTCAGGCAGGACTTCTGTTTTGCGATTCGACAATAGTACAAGTTCCTTGCCACCGATTCCTGCTGAATAAACCCGACTCAGTTTATCCGCATAAAGATCGGGGTATTTTGCTATAAAAGCCCGCAACCTCTTTTCGGTCATTATGCAATAGTGTGCTTCAGAGAAGTCCTGGAGGTATTCGGCAACATGTTCCAAGTTCGCTAACTCGTAAAACGTTAATCGCCCGTAATAGGCCAAGCCCTCGTGCGGATTTCCGTAACACGCTACTTCATCGGCGTCAGAGGTAATTTGCGCAATGCGGAAGGCGGGCTCCCGGGCCGATTTTTCGCCATCAATCAACTCTGGCTGCGCATAGTATTCTGTGCCCAAAACCATAACCATCATCGTTATTACCGTACCAACAAGCGCGGCACGATAGTGATGTTTAATACAGGAATACAGCACAAACGCCCCGCACAGGCCCAATGCGACACATGCCACAGTCAGAAACGGCACGTAAACCCGTAAAACATCAGTGGCCTTTTGTATGGTATCGCTATCAGAGCTTGCGAGTATTGGCGGCAAAACCGGCATCGCAATGGCGAACAAAATTATGGCTATTGCAAAAACACTCAGAGCAATTCTATATGATTTTGGAACACGGCTATTTGCGTCTTTTTGCGATTTCGCAGATGAGAGTATTTTTTTCAAATACAGGGCTATCAGCATTGCCATCAGGGGCAACGCGGGCAAAAGATAAATGTGCCTTTTGGATGTGGAGGTGGAGAAAAATACGAATATCGCAACTACACAGACCAGCAGGAAGATCGCGCGGTCTTTGCAGACTTTGTCGAGGGCACCCTTGCGGAAAATCATGGCTATTGCCTGTGGCAGGAAGATTATCCACGGCAGAAACAACATCGGCAGGCGCGTAAAGAAATACCAAAACGGCCGCTCATGCGAGAAAGCATCGGCGTATCGAGTTATGTTTTGTTTGATGAGAATTGCGTTCGTAAACTCGCCTCCCCCGCTGATGCAGGCAGGCACGAGCCACGCAGCCATGATTCCCAAAAACAATATGAAGCCCAAAATCGTTCCGCGATTAATTGTCGGCCTTGCGCCGCCAACCAGAAACAACACAATCGCGCCGGGTATTATGGGAATAACCATGCCCTTCATGCCGCCCATAATCATCCCTATGAGGGAACACACTGCAAGGATAATGATCCATTTGCCGCGCCGCTCGATGTGCGCTGTGCGCCGTATCACCAAATAAGAGAACCCGGCAAACATCGGAACCAGCAATCCAATCGGGCCTTTTATTAATGTGCCAATAGCACCGAGCACGAAAAACCCGATCCACAGACGGATGTCTTTCGGGTTGCCGCCGAACGCAAGTCGATACATGATGTAGAACATGCCAAGCATTGTAAGCGTAAGCGGGATGTCCATATGTACCGAGCGCGAGTGCATAAAAAAGGAATACGTGGCAAGCAGGATAATCCCAGCCAGCAACGCGGTCTTGCGATCGAAGATTCGCCCGGCCATGAGCATCGTCAGGATAACAATCGCAACACCTGAAATCGCCGCAGGAAAACGCGCGGTAAATTCGTCGATGTCGCCGGTCAGTTTCGAAAGCAACCCCTCGGCCCAGAAATACATCGGCGGCTTGTCGGGATATATCTCGCCATTGCGGTGCATCACCAGCCAGTCACCATCCTCCACCATTTCGCGTGCGACCAAAGCATATCGCGGCTCGTCGGGATTCCATAAATCACGATTGCCGAGCAAAGTCAGCAAAAGCACCGCCGAGACCACCGCTATCAGCCAAAAACGAATATCCTTTAGCATATATAAGTCCTTATTGTCATGAGAGAGAATATCTCTGAAGACGAAAGCATGATCGCTAGACCGCTTTTTTTGCTCGCAACGCCAAAAAGCCCATTATCGAAAGCCCTATCACAAAACTCGCAGCCAACGGCAGGTAGTATGGATGCATCCCTACTATAAAAAAGTGCTCATACTTGTCTTCCTGTTCATTAGGCAAAAAGACCTCGCGCAGCGTCGTCATGATTTTGCCGTCTTTAGCAACTACCACTTCCAGATAATGGTAAGTAGGCGGACGGTTGCGGCTTTGGCGCGCTCCGGCGCCGCCGCTGACGTATATCGGAACGCCCTCGTATTCCCACTCGTAATAATCGTGAATATGGGAGCAGTATATCGTGGTAACGTTGTATTTGACCAATAGGTCGAATAATTTGCGGCCATCCTGCTTGTCCATAGCGTGCCAGGCCCCGCCACCGCGCAAATCGACCGGCGGACCATGCATAAAGACGATTAGATTAGTGAAATCGGAACGGCGTTTTTGCAAAACATCTTCCATCCATTGGTATTGTTTTTCGCCGATAAATTTATTCGCATTGTCCAGCGCCAGAAACAAAGTATTGCCGATATCGAAACTGTAATAAGGTTCACCGAAATACCGGCGATACAATGCGCCCTCGTCGGGCTGGCCGACATTGTAGTCATGATTGCCGGGAATAAAAATATATGGAGTGTCTTTCAGCTCCTCCATAGACTCCTGGCAAAAATACTCAAATCCACATTCGGTGCAATGATCTACCATATCTCCGGAACACATCATGAAATCGTATCCCCCATCGTTTTCAATTTCGGAAATAATGGCTTCCATAATTCCCGCGTTGTTTCTGGTATCGCCGAAAAAGGCAAACCGCGCCTGCTGGTCATGTTGGCCGCTTGGTATTCGCTTGTATGCGTCGCGCAGCAAACTACTATCGCATCCTTCGAGCGATCCCCAAACAACACCAGCCACGCAAAACACAAAACCAACCAACATTGCACCCATCACGAGCGCTTTTATTTTATTCTTCTTTGGAAACATTATTTTGCTTCTTTTCTTTGGAAATCAACATCAAGTTGCGAACGTAGATAAAACCATTGAAGGCGTAGGCAAGGATGAAAACCGGATCGGCCCGGTGGATCGCATAGATCAGCAGGCCTAGGCTGCCAACAATACTCAGGTACCAAAACGAAACAGGGATGATGCTCTTGCCATGCTTTTCCGAGGTCACCCACTGCAAGACAAAGCGCGCCGAAAACACCGCCTGTGCGATAAACCCCAGAAGCGCCCACCATGTAAAGTTTGCCTGAAATTCATCCCAGAATTTATTCATCCAATCCCAGTTGTTCCAAAATGCTCCCAACAAATTATTCATTGCGTTCTTCCAAAATGCGGTAGTTCAGGCGACGGCTTTTCATCCAGCGCACGCCAAGCAGATCGTAAAATGAGCAGAACACCCGGTTCCACACGCCGTATTTCGCCGTGCCGAGGGTGCGTGGAAAATGTTTCACCGGCACTTCGGCCACAGTGTAGCCTTCCAGTTTTAGCAGCGTCGGCACAAAACGATGCGCGCCGTTGAACCATTTTATGCTCAACGCGGCATCGCGTTTGATCGCCTTAAGCGAACAGGCGCTATCGTGTATGCTTTCGCCGGAGAGACGATTCCTGATGGCGTTGGCAATCTTGGTTGAAATGCGCTTGCTAAGCGTGTCGTTGCGTTTGACGCGCCAGCCGCTTGCGGCATCGTGGTCTTTGAGATGCGGGAGAAGCTTCGGTATCTCGCCGGGATCGTTTTGCAGGTCGGCGTCCATCGTAATGAATACCTCTCCGCGTGCGGCGGCAAAGCCCGCGGCAAACGCGGCAGACTGGCCGCAGTTAGCCTCGAAGCATATCAAACGAATACGCTCATCCTCTACGGCAGCGTCTTTTATCAGCTGCACGCTACGGTCGGTGCCACCATCGTCAACAAGAATGATTTCGTATTGCCCTCCCAATTCGGGCAGGGTCTCGCCGAGTCGGTCGAGCAGCGGCTTGATATTTTCTTCCTCGTTATAAACGGGAATCACTATAGAGTAATCAATCATATATTCAAATCCTGTCTAGGAATTCGGCAGAATTGTATCATAATAACATTAGAGCACTATTACAGATTAATTAGACTTTTCTAATTTAGTATTCTACACAAATAAGGGGAATTTTGACGGAAATCGTTGCACCTTGACCTGGTTGACTTTGAATTTCGATAGAGCCAGCGTGCTTTTTGCAAACCCAGCTGGCAATATTGAGTCCTAGGCCAAAACCTTCTTGCCGGGTAACGGGCTGTGATGCATCACCTCTATAAAAAGGCTCGAAGGCGTGGCGAATCGTTTCTTCATTCATACCTGGGCCGTTATCGGAGATTATAAGGAGGGCATGACCTTGTTTTTCTCTTAATTCCGCTTTCACTTCGCCGCTTGCAGGGGAAAACTTAACCGCGTTTTGAAGGATGTTCCATATGAGATGACGTAACAGTATTTCATCGCCCCTGACTAATATGCCAGACGAGATGTTGCGCGATATTTTTATACCAACCTGACCGGCGATAGCGTCGATGTCATCGGCAACCTCGTTGAGCGCCGATGAGAGATCCACTTCGTGAAACACCACGTTCATGTCTTCGGCCTGCATGCGCGTCAGGAAGAGAAGTTTGTCGACCAGAGTCGAAAGACGCTCCGCCTCGGCTACGGCGCTCTCTAAAATACTGGTGAGATATTCGTCTTTGCTGGCGCGATCAAGCGCACGCTCGATTTCGAGCCGCAGCGTAGTCAACGGGGTTCGCAGTTCATGCGAAGATCGTGCGGCAAAGTTGCGTATCTCGGTAAAGGCGTTCTCAAGGCGCGTAAGCATTTTGTTCATGGCCGCCGCATGACGGTCGATTTCATCGTCCACACCACGCACCGGCAGACGCATACCGAGATGCCGCTCGCTGATTTCTGCGGCACGCTCCGAGAGGGCTTCCATCGGCCGCAACCCCGCTCGCGCCATATACATCCCACCGATTACGGCCAAAACCAAAATCACGGGTATGAAAAAGAGCAGGTTTTCTACGAGATTCTCCACGACCAATTCGTCGTGGGAAGTGAGAGTGGAAATTTGCAGGATGTAATCGCTGTCTTCGCCATCCGCATTTTTGAGAATCGCAGTGATCCGTCTGATACGCGTGCCATCGTCCAGGACAGCCCATTCGTAATGCCGCTTTTCATTTTTTAGCGAATCGAGTCTGCTGCGATCTAGCTTTTGCAATGGAGTAAAATTCGGCGAATGCAGCACTAAGTCACCGGTTTTATTGTACAGAGAGTAGTAGCCGTTATTCGAGCGGCCTGCCGAATCGGCTTCCTCGCGCAATTCCTCAAGGTAGTCGTCGATGCCTGCCATCGCTTCGGCTTTGCCGATTTTTGCTTTCAGTTCGCGGTCAATCTGTCGCACGGTGTGATTTTGCAGACGCAGGATCGTAAACATAATCACCCCGCCCACCAGCACAACCACCATAAAGGCGTACCAGGCCGTCAACCGGAAACGGATAGTGCGAAAAGCCTTCATTGAGAATCCTTTTGCAGTTTGTAACCAACGCCGCGCACCGTGTGCAGCAATTTTTCTTTTCTGCCAACATCGATTTTGTTGCGAATATAATTTATGTACACATCGACGACATTGCTCATGCCATCGAAATTGTAGCC
>CAYSUZ010000046.1:0-8051 GCA_964434335.1 uncultured Planctomycetota bacterium
GCAATTCGCGCAAGGCGCGTTTGCTCGTCAGTTATTCGTGGCTGGCCGCCGCCGCAAGAGACACCGCGCGGCTGCGACAAAGGCCGAGGTGACTTTCGCTTGGCTTAGGTGGGGAAGATTATACGATCCTTATTGTCAATTCCGTCATTTTTGTCAGTGTGTCAACAACGCTATTTAATCAAGGAGGGCAAAGCATGGCATGGGTATCCCGCAAACCATCGGCCAGCGGCAAATATCGCGCTGGATATGTAACTCACAAAGGAGATCGCGCTACTTTCATGGGGACTGCGAAGAAGAGCGAGACCCTGGCGGCGGCAAGGGCATTTGAAGCCGAGGCAAGGGAAATTCGCCTGAAACTGCGAGCCGCACCCGGTCCCGAAGAAAAGCACGCACAGAGAACAATCGGCGACGTGATTCAAGAATACATCGACCTCGGGAATAGCCAGGGCGGCCGACGCGGAAACCCGTGGTCACCGACCCACTCCCGCAAGCGCAGGGCGCATTTGAGGTGGTGGACAAGGAAACTGGACCTGAAAATTTTCGGCGATTTGACCGACGACAGCATTCTCGGAAGGGCGCAGAAAACAATCCAGACCGAACTGCAACAGGCCGGGCGAAGCGGGCAAACCTGCTCGTCGTACCGGGAAAGCATCGTGTCGTTCTGCGCATGGGCGATGAAGATGGGGTACATGGTGGCAAACCCGTTCAGAAACTGGGCCGATTACAACAAGAGGCCCGTGATAGAACGGCGCGCGCTGACGCCTGCGGAAATCGGGGCGCTTCTCGCCGCCGCGCCGGAACACAGGCGAATGGTGTACGAAGTCGCGCTGGCCACCGGATTGCGGGCGGGAGAACTGGCCGCGTTGCGCGTCGGCAACCTAGATACGAAAGAAGGGGGGCTCAACCTCGAATGGCGGTGGACCAAAAACCGGCTCCAGGGATTTCAATCGCTGCCCCGAAACCTCATGGAGCGACTGGTTGCGCAATCCGAAGGCAAGCTTCCAACCGAGCAACTTCTGGAAACGAATACACACCCCCACAGGACCTTCAAGATCGATTGCGAAAAGGCGGGAGTCGCCATCGACACCTTCGAAGGTCGCACCACGTTCCACGCCCTGCGGCACACGGCGATAACGCTGACGGGCGAATGCGGCGCATCGCCAAAGCAGATGCAGGTGTTCGCCCGGCATTCCGATCCGCGCATCACGTTGAATACCTACGCCAAGGTCCGGCGGGAAAAGCAGGCGGAACTTGTCGAGCGGATGGGCGACGTTATAGAGACGGCCGTGCAAAAAGCGGTGCTGGAAAGACAGCGTGCAGAAAGCGTACACGCCGAGACGGCGGGAGCCGAAACGACTGGTCGTAACGCCGCGAAACTTATAAAGTTAAGCGACGAAGAAAAATGGTGGAGGCGGGGGGAATCGAACCCCCGTCCCGGTACACTTCCATGAGAGCGTCTACATGCGTAGTCTGTCTTTAAGTGTTCGCCTCGTGCGATTCCGGCAGACAGGATCCGCTTGAGACTATCCCGACTTGGTTCTCGCCGTCAGTCCCTCGGGAGGGGACATCGAGCCAGCCTGTTTAGGTGGCGCCGGTTCGTTATCCCACAGGCAGGAATAACGATGGCGTCGCCGTCAATTAAGCAGCGAGTGCATAGTGCGTATCATTGGCACTTGTTGTTTTGCCGGGTGTTTTACGAGGCCTCCCGACAACCTCGGCACGCAACTCTCACTTCAACCTGCCCGGTCGAATCCTATTCGCCCCCATTCGCATTGCTTTGCGGTGTGCTCGGTGAAGTGGTGTTTCGGCCTTTAGTATACCACATTCCGGGCGTTCGTCAAATAACCGCATTATCATTGCGCGGCGGGCGGACGGCGATGTATAATCTCGCGTACACGAATTTTTCAGGGGAGACGGCTATGAGTGAATTGTTTAACAGGGATTTGTTTTTCGTCAAGGAGCGCGTGGGGTTTTTGAAAATGGCCAACGCTTACGATCTGTTCGATGAAAACGGCGGCAAGATTGGCGAGGCCAAGGAAGATGTCGGCGGTATCTTTCGCAAATTGTTGCACATTGCTGGCTTTACTCGGTTTTCGCTCGACTTTTTCGACGCAACCGGTGCGCGGGTAATGGGCATCCGCAGGCCGTTTGCTTTTTTCATGCCAAAGTTCGCCGTGGAAGATCACGACGGAACGCCCTTGGGCACATACCAGAAAAAACTGACGCTCCTCAAGCCTGAGTTTAAGTTGTTCGACCCGTCGGGCACGTTGTTCGCTAGCTTGAAGGGCGATTGGAAGGGCTGGAATTTTTCGCTCGTTGACAATGCGGGCATCGAGCTGGCCAAAATCACAAAAAAATGGGCGGGCCTGGGCAAGGAGTTGTTCACGTCGGCGGACAATTACATCATCAGCCTTTCGCAGCCCGATGTGCCGCTGCCGCTTAAGCAGGTTATCCTCGCCGCGGGCATCGGTATTGACATGGCGCTCAAGGAAAAGAAAAACTCCAACTAGCGCAGACAAGTACGCGTAAACACAAAAAGGCGTCCTCTTGGGGGAGACGCCTTTTTTATTTTGTTGTGTAAGTGCTATGCGGTGATGATTGTGCCGTGCGTGCCTTCGAGCGCCTGCTCCATATGCTCGGAGTCGGTGATTATCGCGCTGCGTCCGCCTTTGCGAATGAACTCGATGCACGATTCGATTTTCGGCCTCATGCTACCAGGCGCAAAGTGGCCCTCGGCGAGGTAGCGTTCGGCTTCGGCAACTGTGATGCTGTCAAGGTCGCGCTGGTCGGGTTTGCCGAAGTTAAGCGAGACTTTTGGCACACGCGTCAGGATGATAAACATTTCTGCGCCAATGTCTTCGGCGAGGAGTGCGGAGGCGCGGTCTTTGTCCACAACGGCCTCAATACCAACGTAATCGTTGTTGTCTTTTTTGGTAATGGGTATTCCGCCGCCGCCGCAGGCAATGACGATGTGGCCTTCGTGCGCGAGCAGGCGAATCATGTCGCGCTGAATGATACGCGTGGGGCGTGGGGAGGGCACTACGCGACGCCAGCCGCGGCCTGCATCTTCGATCATGATCCATTTGCGTTCTTTTTCGAGCGAGCGTGCTTCGGTCCGCGAGAAAAACGGGCCGATGGGTTTGGTCGGCTTGTCAAAGGCAGGATCTTTGCTGTCGACGATAACCTGGGTAATCATGGTTACGACGAAACGGCGTAGTTCGTTGCGGCGCAGTTCGTTGAGCAGCGCCTGCTGTAGAATGTAGCCCATCTCTCCTTCGTTGTCGGCAACACAAACATCCAGCGGCATTACCGGCAGCATTGCCGAGGCCATCTCGTATCGGATGAGCGATGCGCCAGCCTGCGGGCCATTGCCGTGGGTGATTACGACGTTGTAGCCTTTGTGCAGAACAGAAAAAATATCGCGGCAAACCTCTTCGGCGTGCCGCTCCTGCTGTTCAATCGTGCCTTGTTCTTTTTCGCGAATGAGCACATTGCCGCCCAACGCGATTAATACTGTTTGCTTGCTTTCCATGGTCGGCCTTTCTAAGCGCGGCTCCCCCGACAAGCGAGGGAGCCAACGTTTCATGCTTTAAGCAAGACACTCGTCAATTGTATCGATAATGCGGTCGATTTGTTCGCGGGTAATGCAGAGCGGCGGATAGAAACGCAACACGTTTCCAAACGGGCCACAGCCGATCATTACAACGCCCTTGGCACGGGCCTTTTCGAGAAGATTCGAGAGAATCTCCGGCGCGGGTTCTTTGGTCTGGCGGTCTTTGACAAATTCCACGCCAACCATGTTGCCGACACCGCGCACGTCGCCGATGAAGTCGTACTTGTCCATCAATTGCATCAGGCGCTCGCGGGCATGTTTTGCAACCTCGCGGGCCTTTTCAAACATGTTGTCTTCACGAATGGTCTCAATCGTGGCAACGGCTGCGGCGCAACTGACGGGGCTTCCGCCGAACGTCGTGCCATGCGAACCGGGCTGCCACTGCTCCATGATCGCCTTGCTAGAGGCAACCGCGCTGAGCGGGAATCCTGACGCGATGCCTTTGGCGATCGCCATGATGTCGGGTTTGATTCCAACATGATCTGCGGCGAACCAGCTGCACGTACGCCCCATGCCGCTTTGCACTTCGTCAAAGATGAGGAAGATGCCGTTGTCTTTGCATATCTGCGCGAGACGCTCAAGAAAGCGTTTCGGCGCGGGAATTACACCACCTTCGCCCTGGATCGGCTCGAGAATAATTGCTGCCAATTGTTCGGGCATCACTTCGTACATCAGTATTTTTTCGACGGCGTTAATACACTCGTCGATGTACTGGTCTTCGGTCATGCTCGCCGGACGGCGGTAGAGGTAGGGATACGGAGCGCGGTAGATGCCGCCGACAAGCGGCTCGTAGCGGTTGCGATACTTCGCGTTTGACGTCGTCAACGACGCCGCGCCAAGCGTTCGCCCATGGAACGCGCCCTGGAAACAGAGTATGCCGGGCTTGTTTGCAACATAGCGGGCTAGTTTAACGCAACCCTCTACGGCCTCGGCGCCACTGTTGGAGAAGAAAAATGTGTCGATGTCGCCGGGGGTTATTTCGCCCAGCAACTCGCCACAACGGGCCAGTGATTCGTAATAATAAACACAGCCCGAATGCACAAAGTTATCTATCTGCTTTTTGGCCGCCTCGACGACCCGCGGCATGTTGTAGCCGATATTGGACACGGCCGTGCCACAGGAAATATCGAGATAGGTCTTGCCATCGTCACACGTAACCTCGGCGCCGAAACTCTTGACAGCCGTAAGGGGCGTATCGATCCCCAATGCGGGGGTCGTGACTTTTTTGGCGCGATTTAGTATCTCGCTCATGGTGTTCTCCGGAAAATACGTGTCTTGGGTTTAGAACTCTTTGAGTATCTCGTCAAAATTGGGAGAGCCGATCTCTTCCAGCTCGTACTGTACGCGCGTGTGCGGCTTGTTAATCGTAATAAGCGCGCCCAGATCAATTGGCGTACCGATGACCACTGCTTCGCATTCGCTGGCGTTGATGGTCTTTTCGAGATCGTCAATCTGTTGATCGCTGTAACCCATCGCGGGCAGCAGCGTGCCGATTTCGGGATACTTTTCGAACGTCGCGGTTATCGAGCCAACCGTCCAGGGGCGAGGATCGATCATCTCCGCCGCGCCGCAGTTCTTGGCGGCAACTACGCCTGCGCCATACTTCATTCCACCGTGCGTTAGCGTGGGGCCGTCTTCAACAACCAAAACCTTTTTGTTGAGAATGGTCTCGGGGTTTTCAACTGTTACGGGGCTGTTGGCCATAACCACTTTGGCTTTGGGGTTATGCTCTTTGATGTTTTTGAGCACTTCGTCAATGCCCGCTTTCTGCGCCGTGTCAACTTTGTTGACGACGATCACGTCGGCTATTTCGAGGTTGGTCTTGCCCGGATAATAACTGAGTTCGTGGCCAGGGCGATGCGGATCAGCAACGGTGATGTAAAGGTCGGCTTTGTAGAACGAGGTGTCGTTGTTGCCACCGTCCCAGATAATGACGTCGGCTTCTTTCTCGGCCTCGCGCAAAATCTGCTCGTAGTCTACGCCAGCATAGATGATGCTGCCCATGGCGATATGGGGTTCGTATTCTTCCATCTCTTCGATGGTACATTTGTGTTTCTTCATGTCGTCGAGCGTCCCGTAGCGCTGGCAGGCCTGTGCTGCGAGGTCTCCGTAAGGCATCGGGTGGCGAATCGAAACAACTTTGCGGCCCTTGTCGCGCAGTATTTTGACAATCTTGCGCGAGGTCTGGCTCTTGCCGCAGCCGGTGCGCGTGGCGCAAACAGCAATTACGGGCTTGGTGGATTTGACCATCTGCTCTTCGACGGGTGCCAGTTCGAACTTCGCTCCGGCGGCCTCGACAATCTTGCGCTTTGCATCAATGTAGTCGTAGGATACGTCGCTGTAAGCGAAGACAACCTTCTCCACGCCGCCGGACTTGATAAGTTCGATCAATTCGGCTTCGGCCTTGATGGGGATGCCTTCGGGATAAAGGCTGCCCGCCAAGACTGCGGGGTACTTGCGGTCGTCGATGTCGGGGATCTGCGTTGCTGTGAATGCGGTAACGGTGAAGTCTTTGTTGTCGCGGTAGCAAGTATTGAAGACGTGGAAGTCCTTGCCAGCCGCACCCATAATTAGTACTTTTGTTGCCATAACGGAGCTCCGCTGATGGTAGCGGTGTCCCCATAAAATAACAAGCCCCTGCCATTACGAGAATGTCAGGGAAGCGGTGCGCATTCAACCTGAAGTACAATTAAATTGTAGCGGGGACGAGATTCCGGGGGGGACAACATACCCGAAAATCCCGGTGCGAATATGATAGAGATCCCACACGGAAAGTCAACTAAAATCGCGCCAGACGCAACAAAATAGCCTGCCATGCCTTTTTCTTTGACACGGGCCGCGCGGCAAGTTTATACTGGTTGCAAGCCAACTCGAAATCTCTTTGGGGGTTCTCATGATTAGCATTAAAAAAGTGCTTCATCCGACCGATTTTTCCGACAACTCCACCGACGCACTTGAATACGCTCTATCCGTCTGTGCGTGGCAAAAGGCCGAGCTGGTGTTGCTGCACGTTTGCGAGATGTTCGAGTTCGCGCCACCGGAATATTACATGGACGAGGCCGAGATAGCCCACCAGCTAAAGGCCCGCCTCGACGCCGTGAAAAAGATGCTTGACGCAAAGGCCGCACAGTACAAAGACACTGTGCCCGCGATAACCACCGTCGCCATCGGCGGCAAGCCCTGCACCGAGATTCTGCGTTACGCCGAAGAACAGAACGTCGGCATGATCGTGCTCGGCACGCATGGCCGCACGGGACTGGCACACTTCCTTATCGGCTCGACTGCCGAACGCGTCGTCCGCATGTCGCCTTGCCCTGTGCTTACAATTCGCGCGATCACACCCGAAGACAGCAAGCAATAAGATGCGCGAGGAAGGAAAAGTCGCAGCGATTCAGGGCGAGACGGCGCTTATTCGCCTGCAACCCAAAACGCTCGCAGGCTGCGCGGGCTGTCGAATCTGCGCAAAAGGCCCCAACGACGAGCGCACGGTCGAAGTGCCCAACCCGCATGGCGTCAAGCCCGGCGACTGCGTTACCGTCGAAGTTCCGCTTCAATCCCGCTACGTCGGCGTGTTGCTGTTTTTTGTCCTGCCATTGGTTTTGCTGGGTGCGTTTGGTGCGGCGGGGCATTATCTGGGAATGGCGCTATTCGAAACAGAGACTGCGGCCAACGTGGGAACCCTGCTAATGGGCGCGATGAGTTTGGGAGTGAGTTTTTGCTGCGTGCGCTTAATCGATCGCCTGGTTATCCGCAAAAAAACGGCTTCGATGATCGTGCTGTTTCCCGGCGCAGACGCGGAGCGCATCAATCCCCATCAAGGAAATGCCTGAGAATCACCCGCAGGCGCGGTCGAAATACCGCCGCGTTGACATCGGAAGGGCGTGACCGATCAACAATACCAACCAGCCGCTCGCGCGCCACGACCTGCCCCGCAGCCGACCGCAATTCCACCTCGACCAACACTGTAAAAACATTTGAGCGCGTCGTGAGATATTTCTGCATAAGTGCCGGGACGAATTCTTTTTCCTCGGGATGCTCGATCCTTGCCCGCGACAAAGGCGGCGCGTCAAAGCTACTCGGAAAACGACTCCGCGGTACAAGTGGATTGCCCCAGGAATTCAACCGGGAATATCGCGTTATATCCGAACGATTCTTCGCGGGATTGTCGCCCTGAAACTCGCCTATCAAATCATCAACGTCTATCGCGCTGTCGGAATAGCTCTCGCTTACAAACGGCAGCGCCAGCAGTGTGCCGCGCAGCGCCGTGTTCACGTTGATTCGCCCCTCGCGCACGAACCGGTCTTCGGGCCGCACGTAGCCCTCCGGCAAAGGCGCACAGGTCGTCAACGCATCGTAAAGCAGCGCCTTATCATGGATAGATAGGCGGCAAAACAATTTTGCGTCCTCGCGGTGCGCCGCAAGGTATTCAACGAAGTCC
>CAYSUZ010000047.1:0-8030 GCA_964434335.1 uncultured Planctomycetota bacterium
AGATTTTTCCAGAGCAAAGTAGGCGTGTCCCAGCACTAACTGCCGCAGCGCATGATCTTCGCCTTTGTAGGCGAGCAAGGCTTTGACGGCTTGCTGTGCGCGGCCCTCGGCGATATCCTTTTGGGCGGCGTCGAGTTTCCCGGCCAGCACTTTGGGGACTTTCATCGCCTTGTCTTCGGCTTGTGTCCGGTCAGAAAGCAATCCGCAAAGCGCAGCGGCAATTATCAAAATGAAAATCAATCTGCGTGACATTAGTATTCCAACTCCCATTTTAGATTTAGTGTTATGGCGGCGGCGACAGGTTTGCCGTTGCATTTTGCGGGCTGGAAACGCAGTGAGCGTCCGAGATTTTTCGCCGCAGTCTCAAATATGCCAGCCGGTGTGCTGCTGACAATTGCGACCTTGGTTACGCATCCTTTTGCGTTAATCGTCAGGCGGATTTTCGTCTGGCCTGCGATGCCGCGCATCTTTGCCCGCGCGGGGTAGTAAGTTTCCAGGTTCGGCGGTTCCAGCAAAACGGGCCTGCTTGTGAAACATGGTTTCCGGTTGCTCGCAGGCGTTAGCAAAGGTTTGCGCCCGGGGCCGGTTGCGGGTTTTGCGCTGGTGTTGATTGAAGATGTGTTTGCAAAGCCGAAAAGCGGCGTCTGATTTGTGATTGATGCGCTTTGCACGGACGGCATTGTTGGCGCGTCCGGCATGTCCAGTGCGAGGGCCTCCAGAGTTGGGCAGGGCGGAATTTCTTCAATCTCACACTCAATTTCGACATGCGATTGATGTTCCGTTGTGACAAATTTCCGATCCGGTGTCTTTGCGATTTCTGCCGGTATCGTGCGTATTTGCATCGTCGTAGGTTTGGGCGCATCGTCATGTTGCGAGGCGAGGCAGACGATCAGTGTCGCGTTCGGCAGAAGCGTTGCGAGTGCGATGATCGCAAAGCGCAGACACCTTCCTGCGGGTGGTTTTTGTTTCCGCGTATGATTTTTCTTCGTTGGCATATTTTTGTTTACTTTGCTATCGTTGCTATCTCTACCGATTCCGCGCCTGCGGCCTTGCATGCGTCGATGACTCCGAGCAGCAATCCGGTCGTAACCTCTCTGTCTGCCTGGATTACAACTCGTTGAGTGTTCAGTTCTGCGAGCGCGTTCTGAATCGCGTCCGTATTGCCCAGATCAATTATCTGTCCCGCGACGTGTATCGAACCGCTTTTCGTGACTGCCACGGGTAGGTACTGCGTTGTTACCGGCTTGCCCGAACTGCTCTGTGGGCGTTCGATTTGTACGCCTGCGTCTTGAACGAAACTTGTCGAGACGATGTAAAAGATCAGCAATATGAAGACCATGTCTATCAGCGGAGCCATGTCGATTACCGCTCCGGATCGCCTGCGGCCTCGTTTTGTCAGTATCCCGCGCCGCATTTTATTGCACTCCGATTTCTGATGCGGCCTGCGCCAAAGAGTTTAAGCGTTCCATCCGCCGAGTAATCAACCGCTCGCAAATCAGCGCTGGCACAGCAATTGCCAGCCCGTATTGTGTCGTTAGCAAGGCCTTGCATATTCCGCTGCTCATTTCAATAATATATCCGCCGTATAAAATACTCTGAAATGTTTCGATAATTCCCGACACCGTGCCCAGCAATCCCAGCATAGGTGCAATCGCGATGCAGGCGCGAATTATTCCCATGCGCCGCATTCCGCTTAGCCCCGCTGGCAAGTTGCTGTTGACTGTGGCGGCGTTTTTGCGAGTTGCCAGAAAACGCTCCGTTATGAAAAAAGCCAGCACCATCGCCTCGCCTGTCAGGACAAACATCACCGTCCCGCCGGACTCAAACCATGTTGAAATCTCATTCATGTGTTTGCTCCGCTTCTGCGTCGTCTGTGCTGAATGCCTGAATTGCGTAATGCTCCAGCAGTGCTTGCCGGCGTTCAACCCAGCGGCTAATCGTTGCATAGGCCAGCAACAGCGGCACCGCAATTACCAGCCCCAATTGCGTTGTGATTAGCGCCTCGGAAATTCCGCCGGAGAGCAATTTAGGATTGCTTGTGCCCGCGCCCGAAATTGTGTCGAACGTGCTAATCATTCCCGAGACCGTGCCGAGCAGTCCCAGTAGCGGGGCGACTCCGGCCAGCGCACCCAGCAGCGAAAGCGAGCGCTCAAGACGCGGTGCTTCGCATAGTACCGCCGACTCCATTGCCGATTCACGCTTTGTCTGTGGAAATCCCGTACTCTCCAGTCCCGCGCGCAATACGCGTGATATGGGGGTCTGCGAATTTCCAAGCAAATCTTTCGCGGCCTCGAATTCGCCGCGCTTGAGTTTCGCCAAAAAATTTACAATCAAGGCAGTCGGCGTTTTGTGCAGGGCCAGACAAATCACGCGTTCTATTATCAGCAGAATCCCAAGTGCGCCCACGACGAGAATTGGGATAACGAACAGGCCGCCAGTCGCCAACCATGATTGCAGGCTTGCGGGTTCGGAAGGTGTGCGATCCTGAAGGCTGCTTGTCGGATCCAGCGGCACCTGCGCGGCATGACCGTTCTCTGCCGCTATGCGAAGCGCTTCCCGGGCCGCGTCGTTGAGATAAGGCCCGACGATCATCCATTCATTTTCTTTGGAGGCTTGCAATAACCCGCAGCTTGTATGCGTCGGGCCGCAGGCGTAGGCCGCGAAGTTGCCCAGCCGCAATACTGCGACCGAAGAACTTTCACCCTTGCGATTCTTGATGGATTCGGTGGCGATGGTTATTTTGCTTTGCCTGTCGATCCCCGCGATTTGTCGTTTCATGTCCTTTGATATTGCAAATTTCACTTCATCTACCGGAGCCATCTCGTTTATTTCAGTTTCCGAAGCCGTCTGTATATTTACTAACATTGTCTGGATTCGGCGCGCTATCTCCGCGTCGTTTCGCTTGGAACCCGCTATTTCTTGTTTGACGTGTTCGAGTTTTTCGCCTGCCTGCTGTGCTTCTTTGCGTACGGCGGCGAGGTCTTCGTAAGCTTTTTGGAGTTGCGCGGCGACTTCACGGCGTTCGTCCAGGTGTTTTTTGCGCGTCTCGGCCAGGGCTTGCTCCGCCTTTTGCCGCGAATCTTTGGCACGTTTGAGTAGCTCATCCGGCGTTGTCGCTGCTATTGCCGGGATGCCCGAAGAAGCAAGTGCAAGAACGATGACGATTATGAGCGCTCGGAATTTCATGGGCGGGCCTCGCTTTGCTTTGCTGGCAGCGGCAGAAGCGTCCATTCCGGTGCCGCGAAACCCTCGGCCATCCCAAACGTGCGCTTAATCTCTTCGAGCACGTTTTTGTCGGTGATCGAATTCAGGATTAACTCGCCTTTTGCGCTGCGCTGGGCGATGCCGCCGCGTTTGCCATCGAGCGCGACCCACCACGCCGCCGCCGTTCCCGCGCGCAGGAGTTTTACGGTCAGAGCGGTATTCGACTATTTCGATGCAAACCTGTTTGCTGTTTTTCGAGGCTTCTTGGAGTCGACGCGTGGCCGCAAAAAAGCGCTGAAGCGGATCGGTGGACGAAGCGGATTTGTCGGACGTGACAATGCCGGGGAAATGTCTCTTGGAGAGGGCGTCGAGATCGTCTTCAAGTTTTTCCGAAAGCGCATCCAGCATGATTTCCATCTGCCGCATCTTTTGGCGTTGCATCTGTGCGGCGCTTCGATTGTCAAGAATGTGTGTTATTTCGCGCCGGTCGGTCTCGGTGTCAGTTCGCAGTTGCGCGGCTTCTTGTTTTACCGCAGCCTTGAGCAATTCAAGTTTCTCTTTTTCAATTTTCCATGCCTGCGTTTCATCAAGCATTTTTCGCCGGGCCTCGGTTGCCGCGCGAAGCTCTGCCATTACGTTTTCGGCGATATTGGAAGATGAATCGGATTGGGATTCCCCGCTTGCGCCGATGCCCGTCGCAGGCAAAAACATTGCGGCGACGATAAATCCGACTATCCCAAGGGCGCGCAATAATTTGCCAATTCCGCCGGATCGGTGGGGGAGCCCTATGCCGGTTTCGCTTTTCATCTTCATGTTCTCCTGTGCAGTTTTTGTGCACACTGTCGCATTTTCGTCCAGATTCTGAGGCTTCCAGAAGCAAGCCCGTAAATCATCGCGGCAAAATTTGCACGACCCTGTGCCCTCGAAGCCGCCGGGGTGGTATAATTCTAGAACCTCAATGCGCTATGGATTTAGTTCATTCAATACCACGCTCATTCTATAATTGACCACTTACGCGGCATTTTCTCGCAGCGAATGTTTAGTGCGCAAGTCTTTTGCCAAGAGCGTTGCCATGTCCAAATCGTGCGGATGTTTTCGGTGTGTGTTTTTGTTGTCGGAAATTTGTGCGCCGCGACTGGCACGCATTGTGCTGTCAGTGTCCGACGTTGCGTCTATGCGCATTCTCGCGTTGCGTGATTATGTTTCGCAAACGATGCAGCCTAATAACCGGAGCAATCACGATGCTATTCAGATTTTGCTTTTACGGTTTTCTAAAAAACCAGAAGTACTACGACCTCTTTATCATGCTTGCTTTCGTGGAAAAGGGATTGTCGTATTTGATGATTGGTTTGCTGTTTGGCTTCCGCGAAATATGTATCAATCTGATGGAAATCCCGACGGGTGCGATTGCGGATGTCCTCGGACGGCGGCGCGCGATGATCGCGTCCTTTATATCCTACATTGCTGCATTTGCGATTTTCGGCCTGAGCGAGCGCCCGTGGCTGCTGTTCCCGGCTATGCTGGCCTTTAGTGTCGGCGAGGCTTTTCGCACCGGAACGCACAAGGCGATTATTTTTGACTGGCTCAAACGCGAAGGCCGCGCTGACGAGAAGACGGCGATCTACGGCAAGACCCGTTCGTGGAGCAATCTCGGTTCGGCGGTGAGCGTTTTGATCGCGGCGGCAATGGTTTACGTTACCGACAGTTATTCGGCGATTTTTTTAGCCTGCATCGTGCCGTATGTTTTGAACATCGTGAACTTTATGGGCTATCCGGCGCACCTCGACGGCGAGCACACTGGCTCGAAAAATATCGGCGCGATAATGCGGGTGTTGTTGCACAGCCTGCGCGAAAGTTTCCGTCGCCGCCAGGTCAGGAGGCTGTTGGTCGAGGCGATGAGTTTTGAGGGGATTTACAAATCGGCCAAAGACTACGTTCAGCCTTTGCTTCAGGCCGCTGCGCTGGCCTTGCCGATTATGGCGGCCATGGGCGGGCGACAGAAAACGGCGCTGTTGATCGCGCCGATTGGGTTTGCCTTGTACCTGCTGAGCAGTTTTGCTTCGCGGCACGCTGGCTGGTTTGCGCGTCGCGCTGGGGGCGAACAAAAAGCTTCGTGGCTGATATGGGTAATTGATTTTGCGGCCTTTGCTGCGATTGTCGTTGGTGTGTTGACCGGTATTTTGGCAATAGCAATCGTGGCTTTTGTGGTTCTGGCGATTTTGCAGAACTTGTGGAGGCCGATGCTGATAAGCCGTCTTGCCGATCGCACTGATGGCAAGCAGATGGCAACTGTGCTGAGTATCGAATCGCAGAGCAAGTCGTTGTTCGCCGCTGCGATTTGCCCGTTGCTGGGCTGGATCGTCGATAGTCTGCCTGCTGATATTCAACTATGGCCCGTAGGGGCATTCGGTTGTGCGGTGGCGGCGATTATGCTGGTAACGGGCTGGTATCAAAAGAAAAACGCGGTTCATGATCGTGCCGGTTCTGTGTCCTGAAAAATCAGGCGAGGCCGGGTTGATATTTTGAGCTGAAGAGTTAAGCGAAAAGGGGTTGTCATGAAAATAAGCAGGAAGCAATGGTTGGTTTTGGTGATTATTGGATTGTGCATGTGTGGCAGCGTGTTGCTGGGCAGGAATTTTGTCATGGCAGAATCGGCGGACAAGGCCGAGGCTGTAGAAGAGACAAAATCGCCGGAAGAAGGGGATAGCCCAAACAACGACAAGCCTGCCGAGGCTGAAGATGCTGATTTGTCGGCATTGATACTTGCGTATTTTGCAGATTTGGGCGTGTTTGCGGCAAAATTATTTACGCCGTCAGTCGATACCATTGCTCTGGGAGCGATATTGAAAGAACAGACCTATACGATCGTATTGGTTATTGGTGGTGCGGGTGTAATCTGGACGGGCTTTTATTCGCGCTGGCTTGATCGCAAGGAACGCGCCGAAGAAGACCTTGCCACCATTGCCGACTTCGAGCACCAGTTTAACGGCGGGCAGAGCGGCGCGGCTTCGCAGGATTAGATGTCTTTTAGTTGTGGAGAATTAGCGAAAAATAGACTACTCGTCCTCATTGATCAATGCCGGAACTGTTATCGTGCCTGCCTGGATGGTTCCCGCCAGATAGGACGATATCTGCGGATTCTTGTAGGCTTCGAGCCATGACGGCACGAGATAAAATGTTAGCACGTCGCCGGGCTTGGCGATGCCCTTGAGAGAATCCCGCTCCAATCCTTGGGTGTGCGATCCCACATAATCCGAACCCTTGAGTTGAGTAAAGGTGAGATCGGACTTGTAAAGCGTACTGTCATTGCCGACGCTAAACCAGATTTCGTAGGCGAGGTCTATTGGAATTGTGCCCGTGTATTTAATTGCAACGGGAATGGCGTTAAATGGAAGAATCATTACGTGGTCTGTAGGTTTGCCGACCGTAATTGCCTTGGCAACTTCCGCATGGATTTTTTCGTCAACGATTGTAGTAATCACGTTCGTTGGGAATCGATAATCGATCTGGAAGGTACGTTTCTCTTCGAATTTGATTTCAACGGGTTTCGTTGGCTGTTGAGGATGCGTTAATGTTATTGTCGCATTGACAGTGATTTCATGTTTCCCTGTTTCCAGCGGCCCTATCTTAGAATCAAGATTTACCCTGAGGGTTACTTTGCTTTTTCCCCTGCTTGCCGAGATACCCAGATATTGTATTTTGCCGTTTGCGGTTATGGTTGATTTACTTTTCCACTTTATTTGGTCGAAATTATACATTAGGGCCTGGGTGGTAATCATCACAACCGGCAAGTCCGCTTTATACTGTTCTCGCGTGTACACTCCAAACTCGATCAGGGAAGCCAGCAGCGCTGGCGCGTCCTTGTCCGCTATCTTCCCGGCGGCCCATAGGTCAACCAGTTGTTTCGCGGCCGTTGCGGCCCGGTCGTCGTCGCCTTTTGCGATCTCGGCCAGTTCTTCCGGCGAGAGATTGTCCAGGTCTTGTGGGCACACTTCCGCCTTGGACTCCTCGGCCAGCACGCGATGATAAGCAGAGCCTGGCATGATACAGAATGCGGCGAAGAAAATAGCGGTTACCAACAGTGTTCTTGCGGTTATGCGAGCGTACATATAACACCTCCTGTTTTGACCAGTGTTGTTGTCGATTATATCCCATTTCGGATTCGCCGCTATTATACTCTTCCTCAAATACACTGCAAGCACGAGTGTCGGCGCAACAGGCAGGCACAATTTCCTCTTTGCGATTTCCGGCAGATATTTGGTATGCTATAATTTCACCCAATGTTGACGACGAGGAATTATTCATCGGAACGATTGTTATGGCTGGCGCACGCAAAATACTGATTGTAGAAGACGACCCCAAAATATCCCGCTTGCTTAACGGGGCCTTTGTGGATAACGGCTACGCCTCGCATGTTGTTCACGATGGCGAGGCGGCATTGGGCGCAGTGGCTGACGAACGATTTGATGCGGTGATCCTGGACGTTATGCTGCCGGGCATCGACGGCTACGAAGTGTTGAAGCAAATCCGAAAAATCGGCGCAGAGATGCCAGTGATAATGTTGACCGCTATGGACGGTGTTAGCGATAGGGTGCATGGGTTGGACGCGGGTGCTGACGACTATATTGTCAAACCTTTCGCGGTCTCCGAACTGCTTGCGCGTCTCAGGGCGGTCATGCGCCGCAGCCGCGAAAAATCTGAAGCGGTACTGGAATACGGTGGTCTGCGGCTGGATTGTCTTCGACACAAGGTCGAGCGCGATGACGAAACACTGGAACTGACCACGCGTGAATTCGATCTTCTCGAATACTTTATGCGCAATCCCG
>CAYSUZ010000048.1:0-7881 GCA_964434335.1 uncultured Planctomycetota bacterium
TCTAGCAGTTGCAATAGGAGAAAGCAATGACACCGAAACAACCGAAGAATCGGCGGATACAGATAGCTAGATTTGTCGCAGTGCTGGCGTTTGTCGCCGTATGGCTGACGGTGATGGGGTGCGAGACGAACAATTCGCAATCTCAAAACGCCAACGAAGAACAATCCCGGCAGGCGCGGATTGAGGCGGTTGAAAGGCTTCGCACAAACACCGACTCAATTCAAAAAGAGATAAGGATGTATATCGGGCGATACAAGGAAGTGCGCAATGTTGGCCGAATCGTTCTTAGCCCTACGGATGCTAGGGTGCTGGGCCAGACTCAAATCGGACAAAAACTGAGCATGAAAGCCCAGGAAGAAATTACCGCATTTGTGGTGCAGAAATATGCCGAGGTCGGGATTAACATCAGGCCGCTACGGGTTGCCCTTACCTTTATCCCCTATCGAGATAACGCGCGGTAGCAGGAATGAGTCATTGCCTTTTATTTGCTTGATCAGTAGGCCATCTTCCCGAAATTCCGCTACGATCCAATACTCCCCGATCTTGCGGTTTTGCGCATTGATCAGATGCTTTTTTCTCTTGCTGTTTTGTGATGCGTTGTTATTTGGTCTTGCGGGTTGGGGAGGATTGAAATTAGGTGATGGTCCGCCGGAAGACCCGCCGAAGCGTGGCGACATGCTGGGGGCAAATTTGCGAGATTTGCTCGCCGTTTTTTTGGCTGCACCTGCTTCTTCTTCATATATTGTAGCGGTGCTGTCATTCGGGTTTTGCGGATCGAATATATAGAAAACTAATTTGAGCTTGTCCTTGATCAAAGCGTCGCCGTTTTGCTGCGGGGCAGCATCAGATTTGTCTTTAGATTTGATGAATTCGCGTTTTACATAGTCGATATGCAAAAGGGGATATTTCGCAAAGGAATCAGAGGTGTTTTCGATTTTTGCCTGTTCCGAATCCGATTTGTCCGGCAGCTTCGCCTCGGGTACGGTGTCCAATTTGTTTGCCTCCGGGCCTATAAAACCCGTGGCAACGTTGGCGATTAACGCTACTGCTCCCGCAACAAGCAAAACGCATAATACTATTCGGTTCATTGTTTGCTCTCCAGATATTTAGCGGGTTGCGTGGTTGCAAGCAGGGCAATCGTATTTATTTCGCCCGTGGTAGTTCGCTCTATCGTCCAAACCCAGCCGCGCGCAGGCAAAGCGGCGGCGGTTCCATTTTCGTTTTCGCCGATGGTTCCCGTGGGCGAAACGGCGGTAATCATAAATATGTGGCTGTTTATGTCAAAGTGTTTCGTTATCAGCGCAATGCTGTCTTGATGGAACAGAATGTTGTCTTCACCATAATCCTGCTCCCTGCCTTCGTCCGTTTTTTTCAACTCCTTGAAATTTGTAAATCCGTATCGGTTGCCGTCGGCGTCTTCGCTTTCGCGGAATTCGATGATGCTGTTAGCTAGCTCCTCGTTCTCGAAACCGAGTATGGCCAGCAAAACCTCACGAGGCGCGGTATTGATATTGATCCGGGTGACACTTTGGAATGTGATATAGTTTACCAGGCCCGCCGAAATTATCTTGCCGGACTCATCCTTATAACCGTATACGATTTCTTCGGTGAACGGCAGATAAGCAACCAGCCGCTCGAAACTATTAACCGATATCGCATTTCTTTTGAGATCCTCCGCCATTAGCTTGCAGGCTTCGGCGACTTTTTTCTCGGCGACTTCTATTTTAAGGCCTTGGACGACTATGGTTAATAGCCGGGCCATCCGCGTTATCGAGTCTGCATCCTCGGACGCAAGTTGCGCCATATTAATCTTGCTGTCTTCGTCGATGATTACTATTTCGCAATCGTAGCCGCCGATTTTGCAGCGTTGCGGCAACGCCCATGCTTCGAACAAATTGTCGTTTTCGGAGTTCGCCTTGTCTTGTTTTAATAGCACCCGCGCGATTTCCATGCCTCCCGTGGCTGTGTATTCCTGCTGAGCGAGTTTTATTGCAGCAAGTACCGAAAAATCCGCCGTCATTCGCATGCTTATCAATGTAACTACGAGCAACGAAAGCAGAGCCATCGTAATCAAAACGATTAGTAAAATGCTACCGCGCTGTGACTGTGTGTGGCAAGGGGATATTTCGGATGCACGGCTCATTTTGCGTCTTTTGGTTTTTTAGGCAGAGTGAAATTAATCCTGATGTTTTTCCACATGCCGGAATTTGTATCGCGCCGCATTGTCCATGCGGTTGCTTTGGCCGGATAGCTGCTATTCTCGATCTTTTCGATAAATGGAATGATGTCTTTTGCTGAATGCGGCAATCCCCGGAAAGTCAATTCCTGACTATTGGAGTTGGGGTTAGCTATTACGGCGAATTCGAAGTGATTGCCCGTCATCTCTCTTGCCGTACGAATCCATTCGCGGAGCTTTTGGAGCGTAACTTCTTTCTCCTGTCCCTCTCCGGCCACGGCAACAACGATTTGCGGATTGTCATCTATTAGTATTTGCGCTTTAGCGAAAGTTGTTTGTGCTTGTTTGACTTTTTCGTTTTCCGTGCTGAGCGACTGCATCGTGATGGCGATGCTAATGCCAAATCCCAGCGCCAGGATGCATAAAAGGGCGATGCTGATTTTGAGCACTGTGCGGATTTTGTTCATTGACATCATTTTTTCGCCCCCTGGAACGCAATAATCAGGACGAACGACTTGTCTATCGAGTCGGATTTTTTGATATTGGCGACGAGCATCTTGTTTTTATTGATTTCAGCCACCAGACGCTGATCGTTTTGCTGTGTGCCCTGAACGATTTTCAACGTGATGCGCAGGGCATAAGCCCGGGAGTTATTGCCGAAACCCTTGCCCTTGCCGTACTCCCAGTTTCCGACAATCTCGAATTTGGCTGCGGATTTAATCTTGTCCATTGCTTCTTCGAGGGCCTTGACGATAATCAGCGACGAGTGCATTGCGGCATCCTCGTCGTAGTTGCCGCCTAATTCCGCAGCGCGCTTTACGTTTTCCAAAAACTTGCTCGGCTTGAAATCCGTGTACGGGAGTACCGATTCTTGTATGGTTTTTTGTTGTGCGTGAATTTCTTCCAGTCGTTCCTCAGCCTTGTTGAGGCTTGATGAATAAACCTGTTGCCACGCAATCAACATTGTCAAGGCTGCCGCGAAAAATAATGCTACACATGACAGAAGCGCGACCGACTTGCCCTGGAGCGCAAACTCTTCAGAGCGCAGGTTTACCTGCGACCAGTCTCGTCCGGCGGCTCGTATTGCCAGCCCCAGCGCTACTTCCCATCCGCCGCCAGAGATTTCGTCTGGCATTGCTATTCGTTCTGCAATATTGATCGTCCGAAAATCGATGCCGGTGGTTTTGGAAAGCGACTCGGCCATACCTGCATTGCTAAACGCATTGCCGACAGCACAACCCTGGAAGTTCGCGGGTTCAATTTGCATGTCTGCGCAAGTCTGTGTTATGTCGCGCGCCAGAACCTTTGTGAAGCCGGAGATTTCTCTTTCAAATGGAGGCACGCGAAGCCTGCGGGCTTTTATCATCTGCCCGTTTCTGCTGAAAAAGGCATACGCCCACTCGCCGCTTTCGCAAACCACAACTCCATTGCCCTTTTGGGGAAATGCCTTTAGAAAGCACATCAAATTATAGATGGCTGAGATGTCGGTGTCGATCGTGGTAGGCTTGGCGTTTAGTGGCTTGAGCGCTGCTATGGAGTTTTGCACGGCTTTGCGCTTGCCCGAAACCGTGAACATCAAACTCTGTGCGGTGTTTGATGGCTCGTCGGTCAGAACCAGCCGCCTGTATGACAAAACCGAGTCTGCTTGTCGGTAGGCCTCGACGATGTTTTCAGTTTCGAACTGGATGGTCTTGGAGATTTGCTCCTTGCGCCGAAACGGCAAGGGAAAGATGCGCGTTGTTGTGTCTTTTGGCGGGAGTCCGAGCGCAATACGATTTGCGAAAAATTTATGCCAGGTTCCGTTGAGTTGGGCGGGATCAGCAAATGCGCTGTTCTGTTCGTTGAGTGCCTGCTCAGTGCATTGTAGCACCGCGCCTTTGTGGCCATGCAATTGCAACGCCACCAAACACGCGCGCTCTTTACCGAAAGATATGCCGATGCCAATACCCATGATTTGCCCGCTAAGACCGCTCCTTTCTGCAAGAAAAAGCGATATAACACTAATCAGAGCATGGATTATACCGCGCATCTCCCGTATATGCAAGGCCGCACTGGTATTGCCTGGGAGTAAGTTTGATAAAGGGGAATAGGGTGTTCAGTGATGCGTGGGAAAGGGTATTTTGTCAAATAAAAAAACCGCAGGGTTTTGAGCTGTGCTCGCGACTCTGCGGTTTTTATTTTCTGGTGCGAGAGGAGGGACTCGAACCCTCATGAGGTAAAACCTCACTAGGCCCTCAACCTAGCGCGTCTGCCATTCCGCCACTCTCGCGTGAATTAGGCGGATATTCTAACCGCGTTTGGGGTTTTGTCAATATCTGACTTGCGTTTTTACACACTTTTGCTGACTCGTTTTGGTTACGCAGCATTGACAATATGCTAATGTTTTGATATGAAATCTTGCATCATGGATAAACATAAAAAATACGATGCGACCGTACTTGTCTCGATCTTCAATCGACCGGATTACATTGAGCCCTTCCTCGATGCCTTTGCTGCACAGACTTTTCCCGCTGATCGCTTCGAGATTATTATCGTCGACGATTCCGGCGAAGATGGCTATGTTGCGAACGAACGCATAATTGAGGCAATCAGGGGTCAGTATGATTTCGATATTCGCTACCTTGTTACCGGTTTGCCCAAAGACGTATACGGCAATCCCGTTGCTCGTAATATTGGTTTGGCGGCATCGAGTTCCGAGATAATTATCTGCACCGACGATGATTGTCTGGCACATACTCATTTTGTTGAAAAACATGTCGAGGAGCATCGCAAAACCGATGAAATCGTTGTTTGCGGCGCGCATGTGCTAGACAAAGCCAAAATTGCGCTACCGTTGCCGGTTGAAATCGATGATCTCAAGAGCATACGCTATCTTGAAAAGTATAGAAAGAATGGCACTCTGGGGGCGGGCGCGTTTTTGGGCCACAACATTTCGTTCAAAAAAACACACCTCGAAGCGGTTGGTGGTTGGAACGAAAATCTGGCTAATCGCCAAGAGCAGGGCTACACTGACCGTGAACTTGGCATGCGTTTGTTGGGGCTGAAGCTCAAGGCCGTGCTTTGTGTGGAGGCGATTGCATATCATCGTCCGCTTGAAAAAGATATCGTTGAATATCGCAAAAAAAACAGAAGTGCGGACCGAGCGCATGCTCGCTTCAAGCGTATTCAGCGCACCTATAAGGCCAAGCGCATTCTTGCGGCGATTTTGCGGTGTGTGCCTGTATTTGGAAGAAACTGGGCTACCGAATTTCTCAAACCCAAGCGTGTATACACTTCATCATGTCCGAAAAAACAGTGTTAAAGATAGCGGCGCTCCTGCCGCACACCGGGGCCTTTGGCGGCGTCCGTCGCTTTATCGAAATGGGCAACATTTTGGTGGCGCGTGGTTACGCGTTTTGCATCTACACGCCTGACGGCGTTGCGCCGGAGTGGATTGAATACAATGCCGACACACGACCGCTTGATAGAATCGAAGCAGACTCCCCTGATGTGGTTTTTTGCGGTGATGTGGGTTTGCTGCCGCGTTTTGTCGAGATGAAGGCCCGTCTCAAGATCATGAATCTTGTTGGCTCGCGTTTTGCCGACAAATATCTGGCCAACCTGCGCGACGATATTGTGTTGGTAGGCAACTCGGCCGAGTGGCGCGAATACATGCCGGGCTGCGCGGGCTATACAATTGCTGGCGGGGTCAATCCCGAAGTCTTCAAGCCGATGAACCTCCCGCGTATCGATGATTCCTTTCGCATCATTTGTTTCGGTCGCAAATCCAAAAAATACAAAGCGACTTCCCTGGTGGTCGAGGCATTTAGGCGGTTGCGGCCCAGAAAAAATTTCCGACTCGTAATGTTCGACAGCGCCGAATTCAGAAAGCCGTGGTTTGTGCGCGCCGAAACACACTACGGCCTTAGCCAGACACAACTCGCGGCTCTTTACAATACCGCCGACCTGTTCGTTAGCGCGGAGTGGGGCGCGGGTTGGTCCAACACCTCGGCTGAGGCGATGGCGTGTGGCTTGCCGGTGATTTGTACGCCGAGCGGTACGAAGGATTTTGCGATTGACGGCGAGACAGCGATTGTGATCCCGTTTGAGTCATCCACGGCGATAGTCGAAGCGATATACAAAATGAAAGAAGATTCTGCCCTGCGGCGAGGTATCGCCGAAGCTGGCTGCGCCAGTATCCAGCAATTCGCCTGGCCGGTTTTGTGCGATAAGTTTGAAGACCTGTTCCGCGAAAAGGGCTTGTTGTAAAAAATGCGCTGGGCGCAGGTGTCTGGTGGCAGGCATATTGGAACAGTGCAACGATTTTTGCTCAACAAGTCTGTGGTATCTTCCGTTCTGGATTGACAAATCGTACAAATTATTTATGATAACTTTCTTTAATTCTTAACTGCTAGGAAGGGTTGGATAATGCCGCCTAAATTATTAGTCAACATCGACGACATCGACTTTAGCCGCGATCAGTTCGATATTGATACAATCAGAAAATACAATCGACAGCGCTACGAAATGGAGCATTTGTCGGGTATCGTGAAGTTCGACATGGACGAAGGCGTGATTGTGGGCTACAAGGACGTCACCGACGAAGAATTCTGGATTCGTGGCCACGTCCCCGGCAGGCCCATTATGCCGGGTGTGATTATGTGCGAAGCCGCCGCGCAGTTGTGTTCGTTCTATTACATGAAATCTTTGCCCGAGGCCGAAAACCGATTTTTGGGTTTCGGGGGCATGCAGGACGTAAAATTTCGCGGTATCGTAGTGCCCGGCGACAAGCTGGTGCTTCTTGCGCGTAGCGTCGAGATTAAGGAGAAGCGTGCGATCTTTGATGCGCAGGGTGTTGTTAACGGCAAGATGGTTTTTCAGGTTCGAATTATCGGCATGCCTGTTTGATCAATATTTGTTTTGGTTTGCAATATCTAAATTAAAAAGCGCCTGCTGGCAGATATCCGATAGGCGTTGTTTTGTGTAGCGGATTTGCATCTGGACAGCGACCGGATCGCGTTTTTGTGATTTCGGAAAAGAAATAAAATTATTATTGACCTTTTCACGCAGATTGTTACGATATTAAATAGGATATGTCTTTTATCCCTGCAGGGCATCTCCTTCAACTAACGCCGGGGCTGATGGCTTTCTTTTCACAAGAAAAGAGCCTAATGGAGAACATCAATATGGCAACAGGCACTGTTAAGTGGTTCAGTGATGAGAAGGGCTACGGATTCATCGTACCCGACGAAGGAGGCAGTGACCTCTTTGTTCATCGCACGAATCTACAGGAAGGTGTGCAAATGCTTCAGGAAGGCCAGAAGGTCGAATTCGAGCTAGGCGAAGGACGTAAGGGCGCCGAAGCCACTGAAGTTCGCGCGGTCTAACTTCCCACACTATTTTTTCACCAATTGTTTGCTGGTTTCGGCCGCGAGTCGAGATTGATTAAGCTTACATTCAAAACGGACACCCGATGGAGTTTGTTCCACTGGGTGTCCGTTTCTTTGCACTATTTCTTAAGGCAGCGTAACAGTAATAATCTGTGGGTGCTGCCCGTATACCGGAATTCCGGTATGCGGCGTGATTATGAAATGAAATGTGCCGACAAGGTCAGGATTGATTGTGATTTCCGTGGCGGTGCCGACATCCATTTGGTATTGATACAAATTGTTGGTTGATGTGCCGCAAGACAGGAGATAACCCGCGGCCTCCGGCACGGCATCCCA
>CAYSUZ010000049.1:0-7878 GCA_964434335.1 uncultured Planctomycetota bacterium
CGTTCGCCCAAGCGACAGGCCGGAATCGCGCGCCGCTACCGCGAACACACCGACAGTATCCGCGATATGAGGTTGGCGCTTTCCGCCCGCCGGTACGAACAGGCCCGCGAAAAAGAGCAACAGTTCCAGGTTCGTTTCGATGAACTCGACGGCGTAATCGAGGTGCAGGGCGCGCAGCTCGATGAACTCGGCACGGTAGTGCGCGAGACGGAAGTGGATATGATGCGCGTAGAACACGACATTTCGGATTTCCGCGAGCGGCTTGCGGAGTTGCGCGGTAACGCCGACACGACTGAGGGCGAGATTCGCGGCGGTGAAGAATTGATACGCGAACTACGCGCCGGGCGGCAGCAGCTACAGGCGCGGCTCGAAGCCTGCAAACGACGCAGAAGCGAGATCGCCGAACAGACTGCGCAGGCCCGCCGAATACTCGAAGGGACACGCGTCGAGATAGCCCAGGCCCGCAGCCAGCAAGACGAATTGGGCGCAGTTCGTGACGAGATCGAGAAGAAGCACAACGAAAATGAAATGAGCCTCACCGAGCGCAAGGCCGAGGTTGTCGATCTGATGCAGCGCGAGTCGAAGATGAGCAACGAGATGTCATCGCTCGATGCTGAGGGGCGGATGCTCGAAGGCCGCGCAGTTCGCATGCGCGAGGCACAGCGCACGCTCAATGCCGAGCACGCCGAGATGCGAGCTTTTCTCGCACAGGTCGAAAAACAGATTGTCACGCAGGAAACCAGCATCGCCGGACGCTCGCGCGAACTTGAAACGACCAAAAGACAATTTGACGAACAGCGGATTTCGCTTGATTACAAAAAGTCGTATGCCGAGAAACTTTCCGCCGCGTTGACTGCGCGCCGTTCCAAAGCCGAGGTGCTCGAACAGCAGGAAGCGGCGATGGAGGGGATGCGCGAGGGTGTGCGGATACTGCTCGAACTCGCAGGCGCAGGCGAGATGTCGGGCATTACCGGCCCGCTTGCCAACCTAATCGAGGTTGATGTGGAGTATTCCGCTGCGATAGAAAACGCGCTCGGCGATGCGGCGCAGTGGCTGATTGCCGATACGACTCAGGTCGCTCGCAATGCGGTCAACTATCTCAGGGAGACGCGCCGGGGCCGGGCGACGCTGCTTTCGCGCGAAATTATGGAGAAGCGTTCCGTTGCTCCCGTGGATCTGCCGCAGAGCGATTGCGAGGTTAAACGTGCGTCCGATATGGTGCGTTGTGCCGACGAACATCGAGCGGCAGTGCGATTGCTTTTGGACAACGTGCTGGTCGTGCGCGATCTTGACACGGCGGTGCGTCTGGTGCGCGACGAGGGCTGCCGACTTCGCGTGGTGACGCTCGATGGCGAGACGGTCGAGCCGGACGGCGCGATAACCGGTGGCGCGAAGGCCGCGGGTATCATTTCGCGGCGTAGCGAATTGCGTTTGCTGCACGACGAGATTGCACAGTTGTCGTACGCGCATGAGGCGATTAATCGCGAGATCGGGTGGCAGCGAAAAATTATCGAGACGCTTGAAGAACGGCGCAACACGCTTCAGGCCGAGCTTGACACATCCAACATGAGTCGCAGCGAGCTTGTCGCAGAGCGCAAATCTACAGCAACCCGATTTGCCGAGACGACCGAGGAGATTCGTTTGAACACCGGCGAACTCGCCGAGATCGATGCGGATATTGAGACGAAGAAACTGCGCGGCGAAGAATTGCGCGTGGAATTGGTGCAGGTTTCAGGGGAGCGCGAGTCGGCGGCGCAGGAGATCAGTGCGCTGGAGGAAAATCTCGATGCGACTTATCGTGAGCTGGCCGAGAACTCCGAGCGGCTGACGGCGGGCAAGGTGCGTCTGGCGCAGCTGGAGGAAAAACTCGAAAATGTTACGCGCGACGAACGTCGGCTTGAACGTGAGACGGGCGAGTCGGAAAAAGAAGAGGCTGATATCGTCGGGCAGATGGAAAACAGCGAATTCAGAATCGAGGAGACCGAGGAGTCGCTTGCCGAGGCACGGCAGCGCGTTGAACTTTTCCGCCGACAGTGCGCCGACCAGGAACGCGTTGTTGCGGCGCGGCAGGAAAAACGCGACGTGATCAAGGCGCGGCTCGAAGAGCGGCGCAAACACGCGCGCGAGATAAATTTGCGGCTCAACGGTCTGCGGCGCGAGCACGAGGATGCGCGCATGACGCTGGCGCAGGTTGCCAACGAGGCCGAAGCGATTACGACCAAGATTCGTGAGGATTACGAGATCGACCTCCTTGAAAAACTGCCGGAGTTTGCGGATGAGGAGATTGACACGAATATGCTTTCGCGCTCGATTGATGAACTCAAGGACAAGATTCAACGTATGGGCAACGTCAACCTTTCGGCGCTCGATGAACTCGACGAGTTGCAGCAGCGCTCGGACTTTTTGACCGCGCAGGTCAACGATCTCAATAGCGGCAAGATGAAATTGCAGGAAGTCATCCGCACGATCAACAAAGAAAGCCGCGCGCGGTTCGAGGAGACGTTCATTCTGATCCGCGAGCAGTTCCGTATTGTATTCCGGCAGTTATTCGGTGGCGGCAAGGCTGACATTATTCTGGAAGAGGGCAAGGACATTCTCGACGCGGGGATCGATATCATCGCGCGGCCTCCGGGCAAAGAGATGCGGACGATAACGTTGATGTCGGGTGGCGAGAAGGTGCTGACAGCGATTGCTGTGCTGTTCTCGCTGTTCAAGGCGCGTCCGAGTCCCTTCGCGATTCTCGACGAGGTCGACGCGGCGCTCGACGACACGAATATCGGGCGGTTCCTGGGGATGCTGGGCGATTTCACGGACAAGTCGCAGTTCATGATTATTTCGCACAACAAGCAGACGATGTCGGCGGCGAACGTGCTCTACGGCGTAACGATGCAACAGAAGGGTGTTTCCACCAAGATGGAAGTCAAGCTCGAAGAGTTCGACCAGACGCAAGCCGCCTCAGCCACTTAACCGCAGAGTTTTTTGAAACCACGAATCCGCCTGGGGCGGACACGAAGGTATGGATTTTATTATGCGATTTGGAGGGAAGGATGAATAATTATGCAAGACCGGGATTAAGACTATGGTTGCAGGGCGTGGCGTTTGTTGTGATTCTTTGTGCCTGCGCGGGGCTTGTTTCGTGTAATCATGATGCGGACAGGAAATCGATTGATTTGGGTGATTCGTTTCTGAAAGCCGCCTACGAAGATTAATCGGGAGGACGGAAACTATGAGGATATTGTTGAGTTATTTATCGCTATTGGCGTTGCTCGGATGTTCGCTTTGTCTGTTATGTGGCTGTAGAACAGGTGAGGATTCCGAAGACTCTGTCGCATTTGTTATTGTCAGTGGTAGCAATTTGGATGTATACATCAATGATACGTTCCTTGTAACCGCTGATGCAGAAGTGCATTCTATCGCAATGAGCGATGTCTGCGAGGTTGCCGATATAAAAGAGCAAAATCCTAGAATAGTTTTTACATATCCAGATGACGGCAATGAACAGAAATATCCTCATACTTTGTATATCGAGGGTCATAAAGACAAAAGGCTCGTTTTTAAATCTGGTGAACGGCTTGTCAATGTGCAAGTTTTGGAGGTGGAAGAAGGTTTTGGTCAGGGCCAATATACCAGAACAACGTACAGGATTAAAATCATTAAATAGGGCTAGTTTCGGATTAGTCTATGAGTTTGCACAACAAGCAGACGATGTCGGCGGCGAACGTGCTCTACGGCGTAACGATGCAACAGAAGGGTGTTTCCACCAAGATGGAAGTCAAGCTCGAAGAGTTCGACCAGACGCAAGCCGCCTCAGCTACTTAATCGCAGAGTTTTTTGAAACCACGAATCCGCCTGCATTGTCCCCGGACAAAGAGTAGTGTGATGTCTTCAATTTCAGGATGTGCGTTATGCGATATGTTTTGATATTTGTGTTGACGGTTTTTTTGCTGTCGAGCTGTGATGATGCCTCTAAATCCGGGGCACAGGGGCCGGACAATCAATCCGACGAGCCGGATTCGGTCGGCTGGCAGGACGGTGTGCTGTATTTCGATATGCCGGACGAATACAGGGACACGGAGTGCATTTCATTTACGCCTGACGGTCGTTACGTGTGCTGGATGGGCAGGTTTTTGGGCGAGACGTCCGAATCTAAATACACTCTCTTCTACTGGGATGTCAAGACTGGCAAACGATACAAAAGCGCCAATATGGTGACGATATACGATCCCAGGATAGAGGAGGTACCGCAGTTATATGCAATGCCCGGCCTGAAGGATTCGCAGATATTTTGTTATTGGCGGTTTAGTACAGATTCAAAGTTATGGATATTTGACGCGGCTAAGGGGGCATTTGAAGATGAGCCCATTGTTTATGATCGACCCGACAATGAATCCGATATTATGGGCATGGTGTTGTCGCCTGATCGCTCACTGCTTGCTGTTTCCCAGAGTAAGATGGTGAGCATATATAACACCTCCGACTGGTCTCTTGTTCGAGTGATAAAGAACGATTGTTCTTATGGCTTTATGTCCTTGGTGTTTTCGTATGACAACAGGTATCTGGCGGGTTCATCCTCAAGTTTCCGGGCATGCTATGCGCACATGTATGACGTGCAGACCGGTGAACGGAAACGCACCTTCAAGATCGACCATGTCAATAATGAGCGTAACTGGATATCGGACCTCGAATTCTCCCCCGATGGCAGGCACCTTGCCTGCGCGTGCGGAAGGTACAATGCCCGTATCTGGGACATTGAGACAGGCGAGTTTGAGGAACTGCCGTATAAGGGCAATAACAGCATCCCAAGGATATATTACCTGGATGGCGGGGATTTGATATTGTTGGATAGTGATTTGTGTTACCTCTACGACGTCAAGCAAAAAAGGGATCTTGGAAAATTGGATTATCCCCGCTGTGCTCGTTCCGGTGCATGCGTGTCGTTGGACGAAAAGTGGCAGCAAATATGGACCGGAGAGCTTAATCAGGGTGCCGTTATCGACCTGCCACGTTTTACAAATGAACTCCGCAAAAAGCCACTTTCAGAGCGACCTTCCGATAAATCTCCCACCCCGGAGACACCACGGGAGGAACCTCCTTCCGATAGAGAGTAAAGGGAGCGGCTTTGATTTCAGGCCATGCGATCATGCGGTATGTTTTGATATTTGTGTTGACGGTTTTTTTGCTGTCGGGTTGTGACGATGGCTCCATATCCGAGGCACCGGAGCCGGACACGAAGGTATGGATTTTATTATGCTATTTGGAGGGATTATGAAAGATATTATCAGAAATTATTTCGGATTGATTGCGGTTGCGGTTTTTGCGCTGGTCTTGTGCGGATGCCCGCACTCGCCGGAGCGCCAAATAGATGACTGCGATTGGTCGTCTCTGGATGTCGGTGCGGATATCTTGCCCAATGGCTGGGCAAAAAGCACACTGAGTGAAGACCATCCATTTAACGACAAATTTGTTTGGTGGGACGAAAACCCCAAGATAATTTCGCCAGCCAGCGATGATCGAAGCCACCTTATTTTTTCCATGATGCGGCTGACGGGCAAGCCCGAAGAAGCATATTTTTGCGCCTACGCTGATCAGAGATCAAACTATCTAGCCGTAATCGGGATCAGATACGCCACTCCATCCCAGGCGGCGGAAGCGTATCAAAGCCTGCTCAAGACAATTCGTAAGGAAGACCTTTTCATCAGCGGCAGGCTTGTTGTGCAGTTGGCGTACTTTAAATTCAACCAAGACATCCGAGGGATTCGTGATAAGTTGCGCGAGAAATGGGGTGGAGATTCAACAATAACAAATAAAAACGGCGGAGTTGTTGTGCGAGGCAATATATTGGAGATCACCAGTCACTTGGGGTTTAAATTGCTGGGTTGTTCGGATGTGGTTGGTGGAGAGACAAAATGGGTCGAGCAAGCCCCCGGTACCGTTCGTCTTGACATATCCAAATATCCTTATTGGACGGTGGTTGTGCAAGACTTTACCCAGAATGCCATTCTGGACGAATACATAGCGGAAGCCCTCGAACGCAAATACAACGGGATTGTCTTACCCGGCGAGATCAACGACAAGCAGCTTCAACGTCTTTGCACAAACAAGGATTTATGGCATGTCGGTCTTGGTTCCGGCGTCACCGATTCAGGTGTGACCCATCTGGAATCACTGCCGAAATTATTGAAACTGGGAATAGCTAACAACAAAAACATTACCGGCAAATCATTGCCTGTTATCGGCAATCTGCGCAGCCTGCAAGCTCTTTCTTTGCGAGGGTGTATAAACCTTGGCGGTTCAGACTTGATGCACTTGAAAAACCTGACTAATCTCAAGTTGTTAAACCTTGGTAAGATTCGGATAACAAATGAAACCATAGAGATGATAGGGCAGTTTGGTAATCTTGAGGTATTACACCTGTCTTCTTCTCCGGGTGTTACCGACGATGGGGTTAAACAGATTGCCAGCCTGAAGAACCTAAGGGTATTGGGGTTGTGGGGCATGCCTGACATGAGCGATCAGGCGATTAGGCACTTATCCGGCTTGAGCAAACTTAATAATTTATGTTTGTACAAAACCAACATCACCGACGATGCCCTGGAGATATTGGCTGACATGAAAAGCCTACGAGAATTGAATCTTATCGGTTGTTATAAGCTAACCCCCGCCAAAATCAAATGGCTCAAAAAGCAACTGCCCGACTGCGCGATTCGCCACTGATGCATTGCCATCGGTCTTCAAACGTTTTCAGGAGGGAACATGAGGAATCTTATCGGAATATGCATGGTGATGGTGTTTTTGTGCGGCTGCGTGGGGTTGGTGTCGTGCAAACACGAACCGGATAACAAATTTATCGACCTGGGCGATCCTGCCTTGGAACAAGCCTACCTGGATTATCGAAAGGTGACTTTGTTCGGCGACGCGGAGGCGCTCAAGCGAATCGTGCCGAAGTATGATCCGGAAATGACGCAAGAACAGTATGAGTACGGCATAGAGGAATTTTTTTTGCCGGGAATAATTCACGATGTTAATGTTGCGGAAGGGCACAAGGAATGGCTTGAGTCGGCATACGTTGTGCGGAAGGAAGTTTGCGACGACGGGCAAAAGGTAAAACTCTGGCTTGGCCCGGAGACCGATAAACTATTCCCTTCCGGTATGGTTGCATCATCAGATACTGATACAATAGAACGAAAACGATTCCACGAAGTACCTGTGCAATTTAAGAAAGACGGCGATCGCTGGATACTTTATATCGGATAGTTGAAGATGAAGCGTCATTTCTGGAAGAAGAATTCTTCGGGGGTGATTTCGACGACGTTGCCGAGTTCGCGGCCCCAGAATTGTCCACCGATTTCCATAAAGCGCTGGCCGGAATCGCTGACGTAGAAGCGGTATTTCGGCCAAACCTCTGCGGCGGGATTCGCCCGCCCGATTTCATCCATCATCTCGCTTACTTCGGCTGCGGTGCTTAGCGCGGAGTCCACGACGGCTACGTTCTCCCCTACGACGCGTTGTACTGCGGCCTTGAAGATGGGGTAGTGCGTGCAACCCAGCACGAGCGCGTCGACGCCTTCGGCGAGCATCGGTGCGAGATATTGTTCTAGCACGAGCGCGACTGCGGGATCGTCCAGCGCGCGGCCTTCTTCGACCATCGGCACGATGAGCGGAGTGTGGCGGGCGATGACGTGGATTTTGGAATCGATAGCAGTGATAGCGCGGGTGTAGGCGCCGCTTTTTATCGTGGCTTCGGTGGCGATGACGCCGATGATGCCGGATTTGGTGGCGCGGGCTGCGGCGCGGGAGCCTGGCTCGACCACGCCCAACATCGGCAGGCGGAAGGTCGCGCGCAAGTGTTCCATGGCGACCGACGAGACGGTGTTGCAG
>CAYSUZ010000050.1:0-7852 GCA_964434335.1 uncultured Planctomycetota bacterium
TGGGATAATCTTCTTTGAACTTCTTGAGCAGCGCGTTGGCGATAGTCCCGGGCAGACATGAGAACGGCACGACATTGATGATGCCGTTGAAGCCATGCTGGACGTATTCGACGGCCTTGCCCATCGAAAGAATCGTCTCGCCGGCGCGGAATGACTCGTCGACGTATCGACTGCCTAGGCGCATGATCTCTTTGCTCGGAGCCTCGCGCGGGAAGTTGTGCAGGCGCTTGAGGAACGGGCGCGTAAGTCGATCAGCGCTTCGTTTCTGAATAAACTGCGTTATGACTTCGGTCAGGAAGGTTTTGTATTTGCCCTGCAAACGCGAATCGAGCGCGCGTTCGTGACCGATGTAGTTGAGCCATTCTTCGAACGCCGGAAGAACCACTTCGCCGCCGAGTGCTTCGATGCGCTTCATGATGAAATTGTTGGAGAATTGGTTGCTACGGACGAAAATTTCTCCAATCAGTCCTATGCGCGGTTTTGGAATCGAGCGATCTACTTTGACACGGTCGAATTTTTCGATCACGCGGCCAGTAAAGTCTCTCATGCTGTCGTGGCGCTCGGCTGAGGCGACCAGATCCTTAAGAAGTGCGGCGAATACTTTGTCGCTTTCGCCTTTAGTCACTTCGTAGGCGCGAGTTTCGTGGAGCATTTTGTGGAGGATATCGACCATCAGGATTGCTTCCCAGGCGTAGCGCTTGAAGTTCGGTCCGAGTTTGTTGAGGTCGCCGTGATAGTCGGTCGTCTGGTCGAGAACGATCATGGGCACTTCCGGCAGCCCCAAATCGTCGAGAACCATGCGGTGGAATTTGTTGTATTGCCCAAATCGGCACGGCCCGAAGGCGGTCGGCATGAAGAATCCGCTGGCCTTTGGGTTGAAGTCGGGCTTGCGCGTTGTTTTGACGATATCGCCTGTTGTGATGATGCAGGGATAGCATTCCTTGCCCGAAGTGTATTTGCGGCCCAGTTCGAGGCTCTCTTCGTCGGCCATCGGCAGTGCGACTGCATCAATGCCGTAATATCTCATGCAGGCGCCCAGAATTATGCCGTGATCGTCCATGTACGGGATGTAGACGCGGATGTTTTTGCTCAGACCCATATTGCGATTTTCTTTTGTGCGGGCCTTGGTAATTTCCTGGTGTGTTTTCACGTTTTTGAGCGAGTCGAGAAATGCTTCGCACCGTGTGATCGCTCCGACGTCGGCGCTGTGTTCATCGACTTCGATGGTGAGGTAAGGCTTGTTGCCGAGTTCGCGGCCAAAGAATTTGGAGATAAATGAATCTGGGCCACATCCAAAATTCGTTATATAAATTGCGTTGAGGCGCTTGTCTTCGCTGATAAAGCGGGATGCGGAAAGTATCTTCTGGCCGTATTTCCAGAACATATGTGGGAAGTTCTCTCCGGTTTCGTCGATATCCTCAGGCAAAAAGTCGATCGGTATCGCCAGACAGCCCAGGTCGCGCAGTTTTTCCGGCAGGTTGAGGTTGAGCCTCTGATCGCAGCCGTTGTAGGGTCTGGAGACAATTACCAGCGCGGTCGAGTTGGGCGGAAGCGTTGCGAGTATTTCCTTGCCACGTGCTTCGGCGGCGGATTTGAATTTTTCCTGTGCGGCAAAGGCAATCTTCAGTGCGCGGTTGATGTCGGCTCGGGAACAGCCGAGTTCCTGCGCCATTTTTCCGTATGAACGCTCGATCTCTGCACGACCCAATTCCATATGAATGATTGGCTGGAGAATTTTAACCCCGCGGCGTTGCAAACCGAGCGCAGCATCTATGATATAGGGAATAGACTGAATATATGGGCATGCGAAGGAGTGAACAATCTCGTCGCAGGGCTGATCCATATTAACGATGCTGGGCATAAATACGTAATCGACCTTCTTCTCTTCGATCAGGTTGATAACGTGTCCGTGCCCTACCTTGATTGGGAAACAGGTCTCACTTGCCACGTTTTCGACGCCGTCGTCGATGGTGGTTTTGTTTGTCGGATCGCTGAGTACGATGTCGAAGCCAAGCTCAACAAACAGGGCTTTCCAGAAGGGATAAAGGTCGAAGAAGAGCGCCGTACGCGGGATGCCGATGGTTGTGCCTCTGGGTGTTTCAGGCTTGTCCTTTGCGTAGCTGGTCATAAGCATCTCTTCGCGTTCGTCGAAGAGGCGCGGGATGTCGGCACCTGCTTTTTTCTGTGATTCTTCGTCGAACATTCCGCAGCGACTGCCGTAGTGAAGCGGGCGTTCGTTTTCGATTGTAACGCGGCGGATTTCGCAGTGGTTAGAACATTTTTTGCACTCGAAGGCATCCATTTTGTAATTACGATTTGTCAGATCGAAGGCGACGAAGCGTGAAACTCGCTCGCTCTCTGGCCGTGCGTTCATTTCTTCGTGTGCGACGATTGCTGCGCCATACGCGCCCATGATGTCGTGGTGCGGCGGGACGATTATCTCGCGGCCCGTAATCTGTTCGAAGGCTGCCTTGACCCCCCTGTTATATGCGGTGCCGCCTTGGAAGAATATTTTCTTGCCGATCTTGCGGTCTTCGACTACGCGGTTGATGTAGTTGAAAACAATCGAGTAGCAAAGTCCTGAGATAAGGTTGTCTTTGGCTGCGCCTTTTTGCTGGTGGTGGTTGAGGTCGGATTCCATGAATACCGTGCATCGTTCGCCGAGATGGACGGGCTGTGAGGCGCTGAGGGCGAGATCGGAAAATTCGCCTTTGATGTCAACGCCGAGCTTTTGCGCCTGTTCTTCAAGGAACGATCCGGTTCCCGCTGCGCAGACTTTGTTCATCGTGAAATCGACAATCGCGCCGTTTTCGAGGCTGATGTATTTGGAGTCCTGTCCGCCGATTTCGAAAATTGTGTCTACTTCTGGATCGATAAAGGCCGCGCCAGTGGCGTGAGCGGTGATTTCGTTTTTGACGCAATCTGCGCCGATGAATTCGCCGGTTAGGTAGCGTCCCGAGCCGGTCGTTGCACAGCCTTTGACGATGACCTTGTCGCCGATTTCCTTGCTGACTTCGAGAAGTCCCTGTGTAACGGCTTTCAGTGGGCGTCCGGCGGTCATTAAATAGCGGCGGGCTAGCACGTTGTTGTCATTGTCGATTACGATGACGTTTGTGCTGATAGAACCGACGTCTACTCCGACGTAGGCTTCAATTTTTTGGCCATCGGGTATCTTTACGATATCGAGCATGATCGGGTAGCCGTCGCCGTTGAGCGGTTTGAGGGTTTCAAAGTCGACTTCGCGTTTATTGAGAAAACGCTCGATTAGCTCAGTGCTCTTAAAGGGTGTAAGCTTGCCCTTTGCGCGCGCGTCCATTGCTGCGCCTATCGCACCCATAGAGGCGAAGCGCTCGGGGACAAAAAGCTCGCCCGGTTCGAGTTCTAATATGTCTTCAAAAGCCTTGATTATGCCTTTGTTGGCGGCAACACCGCCCTGGAAGGCGATGGGTTTTTCAAACTCCTTGCCCCGCCCGATATTGCTTTTGTAATTGCGCGCCATCGCCCAACAGAGTCCGGCGACGATATCAAAATCAGGGGTGCCTTCTTGTTGGAGATGAATCATATCGGTTTTTGCGAACACCGAGCAACGCCCGGCGATGCGCGGCGGTTTCAGGGATTTGAGAGCGAGTTCGGCGAATTCGTTTTCGATTGATATGCCGAGTCGTTCAGCTTGTTGGTCAAGGAAGGAGCCTGTTCCTGCGGCGCAGACCGTGTTCATTGCGAAATCCTTTATTCGAACTGCTTGCGTCTCATCGCTTTCGAGCAGGATTAGTTTGCTGTCTTCACCGCCGATTTCGATCAGAGTTTTTATGTGTGGATAGAGTGTGCCTGTGGCGGTGGATTGCGCGACGAGTTCGTTTACGAAAAAGCCGTCGAGGATATTGGCGAGGAGTTTGCCTCCGCTGCCGGTAAGGGCGATGCCTTCGATCTCGACCTGCGGATGCTTTGCGAGAATTGCTTTGATCGCCTCAAGAGTTTTTTCTACCGGCTGGCCTTTGGTTCTCAGGTAAATTTCTTCGTGTATCTCATTATTTTCGTCCATCAGTACTGCATTGACGCTGACGGAACCTATATCAAGTCCGATTATCATCAGGGTGTCTCTCGCCTATTAGTAAAATATAAAATATGATAGAATATTGAGCCAAGCATTATAACAAATCCTGGTGTTTTTTCAAGTTTACTCAATCGGTAATGTGCTTGCACGTTTGCGCAGGATTATGTTAAATCTATCTCCCAACGGAACCGAAATAGAATCGTATCTAATTATAAGATGCAATTAATAACTTTTATTTAATTTCTGGAGTAATTATGGCCGTCCGAAAGATCATATTGGTGGGCATCCTAGGTATCATCATAGCATTACCCGGTTCGCGTTTTGCGGCAAGCGCCGAAAAAAAGGGCGGAATAAATAATGTAACAATTTTCGAGAAATGTCCCGCGATGGAGCAGGCTATTTTTTTAGCCGAGGAAGCGCTGCGCGATGGAGATGCAGAGAAGTGTATTATTAAATATCAGGAGGCTGTGCAGATCAGCCTTGATGTGAATCCCCGCGCGATGTACGTGATCGGTGGTGATACGTATGTCAAAAAAACTCAATATCTTATTTCCGGCATAGAATATTGTCACAGGGCATTGATGAAACTCGATGACCAGTCCCTGGCAATCTACCAACGTCTCTATGAACAGGCGGCTGTGAGGGAGATGCGGAAATTTGTGGAGCGAAAGGATTATTCCGGTTTGCTAGCCCTTGCCCGGAGATATCCGTTTACCGAAAGTGGTTTGCTGGCGCAGGAATGGGCCGCCAACATAGCGCTGGAGAGCGGCGACTATGACCTTGCGGCGATGTTGTACAATAAGGTAATCGCAATTAGGACCAATTGGCCATCAATGATAAAGGCTGCTCCCGGTTCTTTGGCTGTTGTGCTGGCGAAGGCCGCGCAGGCCAGCGCTCGAAAGACGAATATCACTTATCTTAAAAACTATCGCGCAATACTGGACCAGTACACAGAACTCAACAATGCGACTATCAGTATAGAAAAACGTGAGAGACGTCTGGGTGAGTATGTTGATAAGCTAATAAAAGATTACAAACCTCTTATCAAGAAGCCTATCGTAGATCGGCCCTTCTTCGGCGGGAATTTTGCTGGCAACGCGATCATGGATGGTTCTGAGGGTAAGATTGGCGTGCGCAAGTGGACGTATGAAGTTGGCGATGATGTAACGTTTTATCCTCGTGACAGGAGGGGAATTACTGATCTGCTGCCCTACCTTGTCTCTGCTGTCCCCGCAGTGTCTGATGACAAGTTGTTTGTTCCTGTTGGCAATGCTTTATATGCCATAGACATCTATAATGGCAAGAGGATGTATGTTTATCCGAAGTACGGGCGTTCTAAGAAGTCGTCTAGGAGTCAACCTGCCCCAAACACTTTTTGTACTGTGCATGATGGAGTGGCGTATTTCATTTCTGCGACCCAGTCCGTTGATATGCGAGGAAATTATCTTGATGGCATGGTTCATGCTATTGACATAAATTCGGGCATTGAGCTGTGGAATAGCCGTAAGCAAACCAAACTGGTACCGGAAAATCGCAATGATAAACTGAGTGGCGAATATCGGTTTTCAGGCACAGTTGTTCCTTATAAGGATGGCGTTCTGTTTCTAGCGCAACGCATTGAGGGATTTCATCCCAATTTCTATCTCGTCTGCGCGGACGCTAAAACCGGCGAAGAAAAATGGTGCAAATTCATTGCTACACGCCGAGGAATGGGATCGCCTTACTCTCAGCCGGTGATGATGGATTATATCGTACTCGATGATGATGTTGCTTACATTGCAATGTCGTCAGGCACTCTCTTGGCGGTTGATCTGATATCGCATGAGGAGAAATGGATAACGGAATACAACCAGGAATACTATTTTGGTGATACACGTAGTAGTACGTCACACTATAGAAACAACTCCGATCCACGATATTGGCGGGTGAACCATCCGATAATTTATAATGGCAACATTATTTTTGCGCCAAAGGATTCGAATTATATTTTCTGTTTCGACGGCAGAAACGGCAAGGTATTGTGGAGTGTCTACATGCCGCAATTACGCTACATAGCCGGATTGGACGAGGACGATGGCAAGCTGTTTTGTCTGGCGAAACACCGAGGCCAGGAGAAGCTGATCATTATTGATGTCGAGACTTCCAAGAAGATTATATATATGAGCCCGAATACAGCCAAGTTAGATCTGCCTGTTGGCAGGCCAGCCCTTACGAAATCTGCTATTTACATATCAAATAAAAGCGGACTGATAAAATTCGACAGAAAAACTGAGACTTTTACCAAGATTTTAGCATGGGAACATGGCAAGACGCATCCGTCGAATGTTGTTGCGATCAAATCGGGTCTTTATCTAGTCAATACCATGGAGATCATTGCATTTAACGATCCGCTTATTGAGGAAACTCTAAGCGAGGCGATAAAGAAAAACCCTGATGATATGGCGTTGCGCTATAAATTGGCGCGGGCGGTTTTTGATAATGGGAAATTAGTTGATGCGGCCGCTAAATATAAATTTGCCTTTGACAAGGTTAGCCATGAGCTTGCATTCAATGGCTCGCCACTATTCGAGCGAATTGGTGATGAATTAAATACCTGCTGCGAGCGTTTGATTGACGAGAGTCTAGCGCGTGGTGACACTAAAACTGCTTTGAAGTATGCGCAATTAGGTTTTGAAGTGGCTGTTAACCCAAATCTTCAGGCAAGAAGCAGCATGGCGTTGGGAAGGGTATATGACTTTGCCAAAAATGGTGTTGAATCTGTTAAGACATATCGTAAGGCCATTACTGATACTCCCGAGGTGATGTACGACATTGGCGGCGGTGTACAGCAATCCTCGCACTATTTTGCCACCGCCCGGATTGGGGAGCTGATAACAAAATATGTACGGGGATGCTATACAGCGGTTGATGCGGAAGCGGCCAAGGCAAGCGTAGATGTGATGTCAGGCATCGATGAGAAGGCCCACATTGCTTTTTACGGGAAATATCCCAATAGCCTTGCCGCAAACAAGGTGATGATGCATCTGGTGGATATCTACGAAAAATCCGAACGCACCTCGTTGGGTTTGGTTGTTTGCAAAAAGATGGCGTATAGAACGATACCTGCTGCGGACAATGTTGATGCACTGCTGGGACTATACCGTCTTTCAAGCATTTTTGGCGAATATGTTTCTCAAATATATGCGTTAGAACGGCTAGCAAAATTGCCGGCAGAGGTAGTTGCCGATATTGATGGGACGCAAAAAAATGTCGCAGTCTTTGCCGCTGAGCAGCTGGTTGCTCTTCGGGCTGCAGAAGCAATCCATACCAAACAATCTCATTTGCTTTCAAACAAACCCAAAGAACAGTTTGCCCTCGATTTGAAGATTGCCACAAGAGACAAGAAAAACAATTCGGCTCAGTTTTTCCCACGCATACTTGCGCCCAAGGGCCGGGAGCCGGAAATCATGTCTGGCAGGACAATAACGGTCAACATGGGTGTTCTGCGATGCTGGGATGTTGCGACGGGCAAGATCGTGTGGGTAAACGGCACGCCTAATGTTTGGTTTGGCTTGGTTTACAGCACATCTTTACATATCCGAGGTGTCATGCCCGGAAGCCCTGCGCAAAAAGCGGGCATAAAAAGCAGTCAGATAATTTATAAAATTAATGGGCAGGAAGTCAAAAGCAATACAGATTTAGCTGAAGTGCTTGACACACTGCAACCTGGTGACAAAGCGGTATTGACTTGCGGAAATAGCAAAAAAGTACAGGATTACGAACTCGTCGCCAAAACCACTCCGCCCGATATGACACCAT
>CAYSUZ010000051.1:0-7817 GCA_964434335.1 uncultured Planctomycetota bacterium
AGAGGTTATCGTTCTCGTCAAACTCTATTGGGCCAGAATTGCCACCGACATCTATCAGTTGGTCGCAAACGATGCCGAGGCCGTCATCGTATATGTGATAAATCGCATTATCTTGGGAGTACATCGTACCGATGTTGGCCGAAATAAACATCTCGCCGAGACTGTTGTATGCAATGTCGTATTGGCCGGCAAGCGAGTAGACATCAGATACAGGCCCACCTGATTTTGAAATAGCCTGAATCGTGTTGCTGAAGTCAGAGGTGTGGCCAAATACAACTTCGTCTCCATTGACTTTTACGAACGCGCCCCACGCAACACTCTCGAAATCGTAGAGCGTGGTGGTGATGCCGCTGGAGAAGTCGTATTTGTTGAGCAGCGAGTTCGAGGCTGTGTATGTGCCGTTCGCGTACTCGTACAGCGTTTCAAAAGAGTAGACATTGCCGGATGAGTCGACGTCGAACCCTCCGATAAAGGTGGCCTGAGGTGCGGTCACATAAACTTCGGCTTTGTAGCCGTCGGGAACGCTCAATGTACTGGCGGCGGCGGTCGACGTAGCCAAAGCGATCAGGCCAATTGCTGCGAAAACGGATGCGATACGATACTTCATGTTACCCTCCAGGATGGTAGTCGTTGCGATGGAGGGGGGGGTAAAACAAAAAACCCTCTCCCGTGAACGGGAAAGGGTTGTATGTGCATACTATCCCTGCCGTTCCCATGCGCGGAGAACCTATGCGCTAAGCGCATAGTCGTCTTCAGGCAGGTTTCCTGACTCCCGGATCAAGCCTACTCGCCGAACCTTCCCACCCCCGCAGGGGCAGTGGTACCCATCGGCTTTCGTACCGGTTACAGTGGCGCGTCCGTGGCGGATTCTCACCGCCTTCCCTGTACGCCGCGGCTACTGGCCGCGGTCACCTGAAGTGTTAAAGAACAAACTCAATTTTGATAACGGGTTATACCCGATACTATTTGCTTATGTCAAGAATTTGGAGGGTGTTGTGGGTTCCGTGGTTCTCCTCCAAATACCCAGACACGCGAGACGGCATTATGTCTGCATTTTTTTGGAAGATTTTGCGCAATCTTGTGCCCAAATTGGCCGACACAATAAATTAATACCATGTCGAGCTTTTTTTTGATTTTTCTTGACATTAGGCCCACGCTGGGACAGCATACTCGACTTAAACGGTGGTCGGCAAACGTAGCCGCCCGCAAAAAAACTTTTTTGTCTTATTGACCACGGAGGAACAATCATGTCCGTTGATGGAGTGCAGAAGGCTAAAGAACACTTTGGCAAATTGCTCGAGGAGCAACTTGCGCGTGTCGAAAGCATGAAGCAGGCTGAGGACTGGGTTGACTACTCGAAACTCGACACCATTAAAATCGGCATAGCCGGTGGCGATGGTATCGGACCGTATATCTGCGACGAGACTCGTAGGGTCGTAGAGTACATTCTGGCTGATGAAGTAAAGAGCGGCAAGATTCAATTTGTCGAGATCGCCGGCCTGACTATTGAAAACCGCTATAAACATATGAAGGCGATTCCAGCCGATGTTCTGGCGGCGATCAAGGAATGCCACGTTTTGCTCAAAGGCCCAACCGAGACGCCGAAAAAGGGCGACCCTCGCGGCGACCTTGAAAGCGCCAATGTGGTAATGCGACGCGAACTCGATCTGTTCGCCAATGTGCGACCGGTTTCGGTCCCCGATAAGGGAATCAGCTGGGCGTTCTTCCGCGAAAACACCGAAGGCGAATACGTCCTGGGCAGCCAGGGTATTGAGGTTACCCCCGATTTGGCGGTAGACTTCAAGGTCATCACAACGCCAGGTACCGAACGCATCGTGCGCGCCGCGCTCGAATACGCCAACAAAAATGACATCAAAAAGGTAACGGTTGTTACCAAAGCTAATGTCGTTAAGACAACAGATGGCAAGTTTAGCGCCATTGCTCACAAACTCAAAGAAGAGTATCCCGATATCGTAATGGACGAGTGGTATATCGACATCATGGCCGCCAAGCTCATCGACCCGGCGCGCCGGTCGGAATACAAGGTCATGGTAATGCCCAACCTTTACGGCGACATCCTGACCGACGAAGCGGCCCAGATTCAGGGCGGCGTCGGCACGGCAGGCTCGGCCAATATTGGTCGGCGCTACGCGATGTTCGAGGCGATCCACGGCAGCGGCAACCGCATGGTAGACGAGGGCCGCGCAGCATACGCCGACCCCTCAAGCATGCTGCGCGCGGCAGTATTGATGATGGCGCATCTCGGTTTCGCAGTACGCGCCCGCAAGCTCGAAATGGCAATGGACATCTGTCAGCTGCTCGAGAAAAAGATGCTGTGCACCGGCCACACAACCGGCACAAGCAGCGCAGATTTCGGCAAGTATGTCATGGACACATGCATGGATCCCGAGCTTGAAGCCCGCTGGAACGCATATCAGGCTAAATAGTTTTACGAACAAGCATAAAAACAAGGCCCCGGGCAACTGGGGCCTTGTTATTTGACAGGGCTTGCCACCTTGGTTGTATTTGCTATTTGGGTGTGATATGATTTGTGTTCAAACCGATCAACGAGAGCAGTCATGCCGGAAAAAGAAAAACTCAGAAACATAGTTGACGAAGCGCTCCAGAATAAGGAAGCGGCCGCAACGATGAATGCGCTGTTGCAGGAGATGCACCCCAGCGACATCGCCGAGGTCGTACTCTCGTTGAAGTTCGACAAGATGGTTGGGGTGTTCAGATTGCTGCCCGACGACTTGGCGGGCGCTGTGCTGACGGAGGCAGACGAGCCGGTTAGGAAGGATTTGCTCGAAGACCTCAGCGAAGAAAAAATCGCCGACATCATCGACACGATGGCACCTGACATCGCCGTCGACGTGATGGAGCTGCTGGAACCAGAGGAAGAGAAAGAGGTTCTCAGCGAGGTCAAGGCGGCGACCGCCGAAGACATCAAGGAACTGCGCGCCTACGACCCGGAATCCGCTGGCGGCATCATGACCACGCGATATTTGTCAATTTCCGATGACTCGACAATAGGCGATGCCCTTGATACAACTCGCACCTACCCCGAAGACGAATCTATCGCTTGCGTTTTTGTGACAGATATCGATGACCATATCGCAGGCGTGATAACTTTGCGACACATGCTGCGTTCATTGCCAGCAACTCCGGTCAAAGAATTGATGGATGCCGATGTCGTGTCGGTTAATGTCAACGATGACCGCGAGGATGTCGCCTATGCGATGCAAAAATATGACTTTACCGTCTTGCCCGTGGTCGACGACGACAACGTGCTAAAGGGCATGGTTACCGTTGATGACGCGATGGACGCACTCGAAGAAGAAAACTCCGAAGACATGTACCGCATGGCCGGTACCATAGCTCGCTATCCGACCAAGGAAACAGTATTGTTGCGGCTGTTTCAGCGGCTGCCGTTTTTGCTGGTAACGCTGGCTGGCGGATTTGTTTCTGCAATAGTCTTGTCAAGTTCGCAAGCCAATTTCCATCAGGTCAGCGCACTGGTATTTTTTATTCCGGTCATGGCAGCGATGGCGGGCAGCGTGGGCATACAGTCCGCTACGGTTATCGTGCGTGGGCTGGCGCTTGGCGACATCGACATCAGCAAGGTTGGCAAGATCATCGTCAACGAAATCCGTGTCGGCGTTCTTGTGGCGCTTGTCTGCGGCTCGCTTGCAGGGCTTGTTGGAGGGCTGGTAATCGGAGACTTTTCGATCGGATTGATCGTGATGATTTCAATGATTTTGGGAGTAACAATGGCGGCAACTATTAGTACGCTCGTGCCGCTGTTTTGCGAAAAAATCAATCTCGATCCGGCACTCGCCTCGGGACCTTTTATTACAACCATTAATGATATTTGCGGGCTGACGGTTTATATGCTGGCGGCTTCGCTAATGCTTCCGCTTTTCAAATAAGAGAAAACCATGATCGTAAAAACACTTGCCGTGGGACCATTGATGGCCAACTGCTATGTCGTCGTCGATGAAACAAGCCACGAGGCAATGATAGTTGATCCCGGCGGTGACGGCGAACATATCTGTAAGGAAGTCGAGGCCCTCGCCGCCAAACCGATTTACCTCGTCAACACGCACGGTCACGTCGATCATATTGAAGCCAACGCCACGATTCGCGAGCATTTTCCTGATATTAAAATATGCATCCACGAAGCAGATGCGGAGATGTTGGCCCACGCCGATAAAAATCTCTCACATTTCATGGGAACACCTGTCACATCGCCCGAAGCAGACGTGTTATTCAACAACGAAAACAACCGGATAACGTTGGGAGATTCGGTGTTGGAAGTGATCCACCTTCCCGGGCACTCGCCCGGATCGGTGTGTCTATTGCATCGCAGCACACCGGCGATAATCATCACAGGCGACACTTTGTTCGCGCAGGGCATCGGGCGAACAGATTTTCCCGACCCGGAACGCTCTGAGCGGGAAAATTTTGATTTGCTGGTTGGTGGTATTCGCGAGAAGATTTTTTCGCTGCCAGAGGACACTGTTGTCTATCCCGGACACGGGCCAAGCACGACAGTTGGGCGCGAAAAAAGGAGCAATCCTTATTGCGCTTGACCGCCACTGCCTGGCAACAGGGCTACAACTTGTTCCGCAAGCGTAGCGTTGCGTGGTGTTGGAATGCCAAATTTTTTGCCGAGTCGCACAATCGCGCCGTTGATATAGTCAATCTCGGTGCGGCGTCCGGCCCGCACATCCTGCAACATCGACGAAATATTATCACTGGTTGAGACGCAAACCTTGCGCACCTTCCCCATTATGTCGTCACACGGAACCCTCACGCCCGCAGCTGTCGCAATCGCCTCGGCCTCGGCGACAGCCTCAGCCATTTCTTCGCAAATATTGGGCACGCCCGGAAGCGCGCCGTTGCGCAAATTGTGTATCGCAGTGAAGGGGTTGATCGCAGCATTGATGATGAGTTTTAGCCACACGCAGCCGGAAGCATTGTCGACAGCGCGCGCGTCAATGCCGGCAGAGGAAAACAGCGCTGCAATTTTTTCAGCGCGAGATGAAATATGACCTCCCATTTCACCCAGCAGCGTCTCGCCCTGTCCGGCGTGAACGATTCGCCCCGGTGCAACAACGTTGGAGCCGTGGGCGGTGGTTCCATACAGAATGCGTTCTGCACCCATCTTTTCGGCGAGGGCTTCGGCGTTGCCGATTCCGTTCTGAAGCGTAAGCACCACGCCATTTGACGCAAGCATCTGTTTGATGTCGGGAATCGTCGAGGATGTGTCGTAGGCTTTGACGGCGATAATTACGAGGTCGGCGGGACCGGCAGCGTTCGCATCTTGAAACGTCGGAACGTGCGTTGCTTCCTCGCCCGCGCGCTCAACGATCACACCGTGTTCGTTTATCGCGTCAACTTCTTCAGCACTGCGGCCCAAAAGCGCCACGTCGAGGCCGCCTTTTTTGAAAACCGCCCCGAAGAGACAGCCGATAGCTCCGGTGCCGATTATTACGATTTTCATGTTACCGCCATCGTGTCGTCGGTGAAAACGAAAACCCTCGCTGTTGCGAGGGTCCGTTTGGTTACTTGATTTTTATATGTCCAAATTGCGCACTTCGAGTGCGTGGCGTTCGATAAACCTACGCCGCGGAGCGACTACCGCGCCCATCAAAACGCTGAAGCGCTCTTCAGCTTCGGCGATGTCGTCGACACACACCTGTAACAGCGAGCGTGTCTCTGGATTCATTGTAGTATCCCACAATTGTAGTGCGCTCATTTCGCCCAAGCCTTTGTAGCGTTGAATGTCGAGGCCTTTGCGACCGAGCGCGGCTATCGAACCGACCAGGTCTTTTAGTCCGCTCATTTCGATCTTGTCGTTGCCGGAAACTAGCGTAAAGCGATTTTTCCCGTTGGGATCCGGCTTGTATGCATCGCGATTAAAACCGCGGGTGATTAATTTTTTAAGTGCTCGTTGTATCTCTTTGTTAAAATGCAGCTCGGAAATGTCAAGATCGGCGTATTCGATTTCCTGGTCGTCTATTTTTGGAAGTCCCGCGACAAATGCCTGGAGTTCGTCTTCGCTGAAAAATAAGTGATGTGTGCCATCTTTGCGCAACAATAATCCTGGCAACTGGTCCTTGTCGTTGGTGTGTTCGATATAGTCGGCAAAATCTACGCCCTTGCGAGCGAGTTGTTTTTCGCTGTCGTTTAGCACCAGGAGAAGCTCGAGGAACTCTTCGAGTTGCTTGCCCTTAATCGTACGGTCGCCCGCGCTCAGAACCGCGCCCTCTATGCCCATATCAAGCAGCGTTCGGGTCATTTCGTTTTCAGTTTTGACGTATTGTTCTCGCGTGCGACGTTTCATGCGGAACAGCGGCGGCTGCGCAATATAGATGTTGCCGTTGTCAATCAACGCGCCCATTTTGCGATAGAAAAACGTGAGCAGCAGGGTGCGGATATGCGATCCGTCAACATCGGCATCGGTCATAATGATGATTTTGCCGTATCGTATTTTCTCCGGGCTAAAGTGCTCAGAGCCAATGCCGGTGCCAAGCGCAGAAATGATAATCTTGATCTGCTCGTTGTTAAGCATCGCGTCGTCACGCGCTTTTTCCACATTGAGTATCTTGCCGCGAATGGGCAAGACCGCCTGGTAACGCCGATCACGCGCCATTTTCGCAGACCCGCCTGCAGAATCTCCTTCAACGATATAGAGTTCGGTGGACTCTACGTCTTTGCTGGAGCAGTCGGCAAGTTTGCCGGGCAGATTGCCGCTGGAAAGTACGGTAGCGCGACGTGCCAAGGCCAGCGCTTTGCGAGCGGCTTCACGAGCGCGATTCGCGTCGATGGCCTTTCTGATGATGCCGCGAGCGGTTTTGGGATGCTCTTCAAGATAAGTGCCGAGTTGCTCGTTGGTCGCGGCCTCAATAATTCCCTGTACTTCGCTGTTGCCGAGTTTGGTTTTGGTCTGGCCCTCGAACTGCGGTTCGGGCACTCGCACACTAAGCACGCAGGTTACGCCCTCAAGAAAATCTTCGCCGGTTGGCGGGCGGTCTTTGCCTTTGATGATGTCAGCTTTTTTGGCATATGCGTTAAGCGTTCGGGTAAGGGCCGATTTGAATCCGGTCACGTGCGTGCCGCCTTCGCGAGTGTTGATGTTGTTTACAAAGGAGAGCAGTGTAGCGGAGTATCCGTTGTTGTATTGCAGTGCGATTTCCATCTCGACGTCGCCACCGTCTATAGATTTGCCTTTGCCTTCGAGACAGATGACGTCAGTGTGGATGCGCTGTTTGCTTTCGTTGAGATGTTTAACAAAGGCCTTTAAGCCGCCGGAATAAGAAAACTCATCGCTTTTACCCGTGCGATTGTCTTTTATTCTGATTTTTGTTTCTTTATTGAGATACGCCAGCTCTCGTACGCGACTTGAAATGGTATCGTAGTTAAATTCGGTCTCTTGGAAAATCTCTGAGTCGGGCTTAAAGGTAACCTTAGTTCCGGTAGTGGTAGTTTTCCCGCGAACGCTAAGCTTGCTGGCTGTTTTACCGCGCTCAAAAGTTTGAACATGAACTTTGCCGTCACGTTTAACTTCAACCTCAAGCCATTCGCTCAGCGCGTTAACCACTGAAACGCCCACACCGTGTAATCCGCCTGAAACCTTGTAGGAGTTCTTGTCAAACTTTCCGCCGGCATGCAAAACCGTCATTGCCACTTCCACGCCGGGCTTTTTTTCTTCAGGATGTATGTCCACCGGAATACCGCGACCGTCATCTTGAACAGAGGCGCTGCCGTCTTCGTTAATTTCTATATCGATCACTGTGCAGTGACCAGCCATA
>CAYSUZ010000052.1:0-7816 GCA_964434335.1 uncultured Planctomycetota bacterium
ACGCTGTTGCCTGAAGTTGCCGCGACTATTTCGAGAGCGCCGAGTATCGGAACGCCGCTTTTGATCAGTGTGGCAAAGGTGCGGCTGAAACGCGAGATGTCAACTTTTCTGAACAGTTTGCCGAAGATCGGCAGCTTGAGTACAAGCGTGTCGAATTGTTTTCGGCCCATTTCGCTTTTGCGATACATTATTACGCCAATTACTGCCACGACGATGCCGGGCATCCAGAACATAAAGTAGTTGCGCATGAATAGGCTTATGCCAAGCATTACTCGTGTCAGCGTGGGCAGCTCGATGGGCTTGTCGGGGGTGCCGAGGGAGTCGAAGATTGATTTGAACTGCGGCACGATATAGACCATCAGAAAAATCGATATACCGCTGATGAGCACCATCGATACGACTGGATAGGTCATGGCGGATTTTATTTCGCTTTTGAGAGCCGCGCTTGATTCGAGATATTCGGCGAGACGATTGAGGATTATATCGAGTTGACCGCTGGCTTCGCCTGCCTTAATCATGTTTATGAATAGGCGCGTGAAAATTTTTGGATGCTTTGAGAGGGCTTCGGAAAGGTCGGCGCCAGCGCGAACACGCTCGACAACACGTCCGATTACGATGCGGAAACCACGGTCGAGCATTTGCTCTTCGAGTACCTCCAGGCATTCCAGTAGGGGGATGCCCGATGAGATCATAGTGGAGAGCTGGCGTGTAAAGACCACAAGATCGTCGCCCTTGAGACGGGGCTTGGGGTCGCGCTTGGCAAAGAGACTACCGAAGAGCGACTGTGAGGATTGTGTGCCGGTATCGGTGTTTTGCGTAAATTGTGGCGCGGGCGCGCCCGGCATGGAATTGCTCGTCTTGCCGGTTGTGTATTGTCCCTGTTGATTGTTAAATTGCGACATAATGGTTCCCCGGTTGTTTTATCTTCCTCAGGCTAAGCCCTTTTGGGATTATAAAGATTACTGGCGCGTGGGGCGCAGGCAATCGGTTATTGATGGGTCGATAGACAGGTGATTTGGGATGATCTATATTTGATGATCTCGCGGCGTGTTGCCGCGACGACTGATTTGTGTCTTAACAAAAATTGCGGGCGCGCTCCGATTTAGTAGCCAAGAACATTGCTGTCCATCATCGGCCACTTCGGCAGCCCGCGTTACGCACGCGGAATATTCTTTTCCGTTTCCCCGCCGTAGTGGGAGTGATTTCGACAGCGCCGGAGCATTGACTACTTTTACCCTTATAGGGTCAGGCGCTTCCCGCAATCTGAATTCACGTTTATTTCATTTCTTCCAACAACATTATCGTCGCGTTGCCGATAGAATATTTAACCAAACTGACAAAAATCGCCACTAATAGGCAAAAAAATGTACCAGCAATTTGATCGAGAGTTTAGCTGATGGATTATGTGGCGGTTGCTATTTGCCAATTGCGAATATGTTATTATAATTGGATAATACGGAGGCTGAATGATAAATCCAAAAACCGACGAAGATTATATGCAACTCGCGCTCAAAGAGGCGATGAAGGCTGCCGATGCCGATGAGGTGCCGGTGGGGGCTGTAATCGTTCATGAAGACAGAGTAATAGCGAGGGCGCATAATCAAAAAGAGCTTCTTTGCGATCCGACGGCCCATGCCGAGATGATAGCGATAACTCAGGCGGCTGCCGCGCTGGAGAGCCGCTATCTGACTGACTGCACGTTGTATTGCACGCTTGAGCCTTGCTCGATGTGTGCCGGGGCGATGGTGCTGGCACGTATCAAGCGGCTGGTATTCGGCGCATTTGATCCCAAGGCGGGCGCCGCCGGATCGGTACTCACTGTCGTGGGTGAAAAAAGGCTTAACCACCGTCCCGAGGTGCTTGGCGGGGTGCTTGAGGGGGATTGTTCTGAACTACTGAAATATTTTTTCCTGCAAAAGCGCAAAGGCAGCCTCAAAGAGGGTTGCAACGACGAGACATCGCAATGAACTAAAGAGATAATGAATTAGGTGAAAGGTGCTTGATTTTTTTCGCCGATGCAATAGAATGTTCGCCTGATTGAAATGGAGAGTTGCCGGAGTGGCCGAACGGGGCGGTTTCGAAAACCGCTGTACCAGCGATGGTACCGGGGGTTCGAATCCCTCACTCTCCGCCAGAAAACCAAAAGCGACGCCTAAAAGCGCCGCTTTTTTTATGTCATCTTCCGTCCTGGCACGCGAAATTATCACGCTATCGCGATCGTTTGCCGCATCGCGGACAGAAGCATTTTTTCGGAGGCCGTTTCTTCATAATAATGGAGATGACTGTACCTGGCAACGGCCCCAGTCAGTACCTCCTACAAGCGCTCGCTCAACCGGTTCCTGTTCCAGGGGCGCGAGTGGGATCACCACGCCGAGGCCTACGACTTCCGCGCGAGGTGGTACTCGCCGAGGTTAGGCCGGTTCCTCAGCCGCGATCCGATGGGCTACCTCGACTCCATGAATTTATATGGCTTCGAGCACGATAATCCGGTATGCTTTAGGGATCCCAATGGTCAATTTGCAATATGCACTGCTTTAGCCATTGCATGGGGTGTGGTCAAGGTTGCAGCAATCATTACTGCCGCTACAGCAGTCGCGACGGAAGTGACTACGCACGCGATTGACGAAGACGCTGGTGAGTTTATTGGTAACTTTAGTCCGATACATGCGGGTACTGAGATGGCGGTGGGCAATCAGATTAATAGTGTGGCCGGGATATGGGATTCGGACTATCGCGGAGCAGAGTTGACGGGGAGCGACTATGTCTGGAACAGCATTACGATTGCGGCGGCGTTTATGCCCGCTGTGGGTAAGGGGGTGCAGGCCACGGCTTGGGGAGCGCGAGCGCTGAAGGTTGCGCGGGCTTCGCGGGCAGGACGTATTGCGCTGAACCTGACCGGGGTGGGTTCCGGCGCGAGCGGGCAGGCCCTGAGCGTTTCGGCCAAGGCCGCAGCGGCGCGATTTGGTGTGGGGTTCGGTGTAGGGGTGGGTTACGGGGCTGTGAGTGGAGGATATCAAGCAATGGTAACGGGTGATCCCCGTATGGCTTGGGCTTCGATGGTAGGCAACGGTGTCTCTTTCGGCTTGGCGTTTTCGGGATTGAGGGTCTTCCAGGGGTATCGTGGTGGTGCATTGGCTGGATTTTTGGGTGGATGGGCTAATCAGGCGACGTATTATTCGCTTGGTGGAGAAGTGAATGCCACATCAATTGCAATCGCGGTTGGGGGCAGTACGTTTAGCGGAATGATGGCCGGAGGGATGGCCAAGGGGTGGATGAGAGGTGCATCGCCCTATTCCGGGAGAAATGCGGTTATGCGTAATGTTATGGCCATGAGGGGGGATTTTGCGGCGACCTTCCTGGGCTGGCGTAATGTTGGGATAGGAATCGAGGCATTGGGGATGGGGTATGCTTATGGAGCAAAGTAACGGCGAATACGTCCGTGAGTACGAGTTGGCGCCCGATAGGGGCGGTAACTGGTGGGGTTGGTTGCCGATGGTTATATTAGCATGGGCGCTGTTCCTGTTTTTTGTCATTGCTCCTTACGATCCAAAACGATTTTCGTGGGATGCAAAAATATTGGCCATGTTTGGAACTGCTGTTGGGGTAATTGCCACAACACGTTGTTTCTGGTTTGACATCTACCGCAATCCCAAGAAGATATACATAAGCGATGAGGGGATAGGCTGGGATTCGTTTAAGAGGAGTTTTTTTGTAAAGTGGGAAGACGTCACCAAAGTGAGGCGAGAGCTTTGGGCGACGTACGGCCTCAAGCTTTGCTTCAAGGTCCATCCGAAACGTCTTTACGTTTGGGACTTCTTCGACGACTACGAAGACCTCAAATCCGAGATAAAGCGCCGCGCCCTCAATGCGAAGGTTACGATAAAATAATGTAGTTATGCGGCTTCATGTTGTTTGTTGAAGGTGCGCCGATGCTGGCCTATAATGCTTATCGATGAGGCATTGCATGAAGCTGGAATACGAACTAAAACCTGATAAAGGCGGCAACTGGTGGGGTTGGTTGCCGCTTGTGATTCTGGCTTGGAGTGGGACAACTTTTTTTGCAGTATTACCGGTTGATCCTAACTTTGATCTTGCCGCAAAAATCACTGCTTTAATTTGTGGTTCCCTAGTAAGTGTTTGGGTTTCGCGGTGCTTCTGGCTGGACATTTATCGCAATCCCAAGAAGATATACATAAGCGACGAGGGTATAGGCTGGGATTCGTTCAAGAGGAGTTTTTTTGTGAAATGGGAGGATGTCACGAAGGTGCGACGCTCTTGGTGGTCGACTTACGGCCTCAAACTTTGCTTTAAGATCCATCCCCGAAGTCTTTATGTCTGGGACTTCTTCGACGACTACGAAGACCTCAAATCCGAGATCAAGCGTCGCGCTGTCAACGCGAAGATTACGGCAAAATAAAAGATCGCCATTCAAAAACGGCTGGGATTAACTGCTCTTTTTTTCATTACGGCACTTTTTTTCGCAAATCATCTTTTGCATTAGCCCGCGAAATTATCGCGTTATCGCAATCGTTTGCCGCATCGCGGACAGAAACATTTTCTCGGAGACCGTTTCTTCATACTAACAGAGATAACTGTCCCGAGAGAGCCACCCGCAATAGCGCCAAAAATTCCATATCCCATTCCCCCTTGCTTTATAGTACTCCAAGCATAATAGCATATCACAATTCCCAAGGCGCTTATTAGAGCGGCAAGGGAGATTTTTAATATTACATACGCCTGCTTTCCAAGGCGACGTTTTTGTGGTTCGACTTGTCCGGAGAAAGAGCAAGATGGATTTGGGCACGCGAAATAAACGGTTTCGTTTGCTTTTTCTTTGGCCACGTGATTCTCCTTTCTATAAAAAAAGCGCACCCTGGAGGACTCGAACCTCCAACCTTTGGCTTCGGAGGCCAACGCTCTATCCAATTGAGCTAAGGGTGCGTGTGGACGCGAAGCATAGCACAAAACATTTTTCAAATCAAGATGCGGTGTGCGTGCTATTTGATGAAGGAAAGTCGGTTGAGGGGGCGCAGAATGAAGAACGCTCGACCGATCATGTGGTTGCGTGGCACTAGTCCCCACATCCGGCTGTCGGAGCTCAATGCGCTGTTGTCGCCGAGTACGAAATAGTTGTCGGCCAGCACTTTGACTGCGTTGCCGGGGTTGCCGTAAGCGATTTGTCTGCTGCCGTTTTCGCTGGTGTAGTAGACGTCTTGCTGGATTATCATATTCGTCAGGCTCGCGTGAATCCCAGCGGCGCTGATAGTTATCTTTGGCGTAGGGAGGGTCTGCGGGTTGTCTTCGGAATAGGTCTTGGAATAAATCGTCTTGCCGTCGAGTTTGAAAGTTACTTTGTCGTCAACATTGCTCATCTCGATGCTGTAAGTCCGCTTCGGTTCTAATTTGGGCAGATTGTCGGTTAAGTTTTGGCCGTTTACGTGCACCGTCGGACTCCACGTGCCGTAAGGCGTACTCTTGGTTGCCAGTCGTACCTCGAAGGATATGTCGGTATGGGTTCCTTCGGCGTCGAGGTCTTCCTGCAGGCGCACTCCGACGCCGCCCTGGCCCGATTCGACTCTGATGTCGAAGGCGATAAGCAAATCGCCGCCGGTGCTTGATGGTTCAAGCGTAATTTCGCTGGCTTTGCTTTCGGATTCGCCATCGTAAACAATCTCGCCGTCTTCTGCCCGCCAGTGCTTGCCAAAGGACCAGTCTGGTTTTGGGTTGTGGAATTGTTGGTTAAAGATAGTGTGCCACAGTATTTTTTGGATGTCATCGGGCTTGCGCAGAATGATGAATTCTCTTTGCTCCCTGTCCCAAAGGTAAATTTCGCCGCCCTTGATCTCAAGGGTGTCGCCGGGCATGCCGACTATGCGCTTGATGTAGGTCTTGCCTCCTTCGGCGAAGTAGGGAGGGATGTTTTCGGGGAACTCAAAGACAGCGACGTCCCAGCGCTTTGGGTCGCCTATTTTGTAGGCTAGCCGGTTGACCAGTATCCTGTCACCGTTTTCCGCATCGCCGTAAAGCGTCGGTTCCATCGAACAGGACGCGACGCAATAAAACTCGATATCATGAAAGTAAAATATTCGCAGCAACACAAATATTCCTGCTACCAATATCGTGAAGCGTGCGATATTGCCCGCGCTTAGGGACGGCTTTCTCTTTTTCACGTCGGGTTTATCGGCCATCTGTCAGTATTCCCTTCTTTGTCGCGACGACGGTATGCTCATCATCCGACGGTATTTTGTAATAGTACGGCGGGCCACTTCCAGCCCGGATTCCTTTAATTTTGCGGCGATGTCGTCGTCGCTCAATGGCGCACTCTTGTCTTCATTATCTACGATGTTCTGGACGCGTTGTTTGACACTGACGCGCGATTCGACCGTGCCGTCTTCGGCGGTGGTCCCGCCGGAGAAGAAGTATTTTAGGGCAAATACGCCGCGCGGGGTTTGGATATATTTGTTGGAGATCGCGCGTGATACGGTGGAGTTGTGTACTCCGATAGCATCGGCGACTTCCTGCATCTTGAGCGGGACAAGTTGCTCGACGCCTTTTTCGAAGAAGTCCTGCTGTATCTCGACGATTTTGTTTATGATTTTGCTTAGTGTCGAGCGGCGTTGCGAGATCGCGTCGATCAGCCAGCGCGCTGATTCGAGTTTTTTGCGGATGAATTCCGAGATTTTTGGGTTGTTCTTGTTTTCCGACAGCATCTTGTGATAGGACTCGTTTATATAAATCTCTGGAATATAGTGGTCTTCGAGTTTGACGCGATACTCATCGTCGATGCACTCCACCGTGGCATCGGGCGTTACGTAGGGCGCGGTCTTCGACGAATACAGCGAGCCGGGGCGCGGGTTAAGCGTGCGCAGGTGTTCGATGCTTTCCTTTATTTCCTCAAGCGTTCGGCCAGTATCCTTGGCAATCTTCGGCAAGCGGTTAAGTTCGATATCCTTGATGTGATTGGTGATGAGTTCACGGTTGAAGGCAGCATCGGGTTGGTTGCGGACTTGCAGCAACAAACACTCGGCCAGATTTCTTGCGCCAATGCCGATCGGTTCGAGCGACTGTATCGCGTCGAGCGCTTCTTCGGCGTCGATGTAGAGCGTGGGCATGTCGATTGATTCTGTGATAGCCTCGAGGCTGTAGCGCAGATAACCGTCGTCGCTGATGTTGAAGACAATTTCCTCGGCGATCTGGCGGACGTTCTCGTTAATATCCATGAGGCTGATTTGTTCGTAGAGATATTCCTGCAGCGAGGCGGTGCGGCTGGGTGTGTCCTTCATCGCCTCCATCTTGCCGTAGGTGTCGCCGCTTTCGCGGCGCTTGCGGAACGTTTCGGGGAATTCGCCGAAGAACGAGTCTTCCATTTCCGGCATGTGTTCAAATTCCGCGCTCTCGCCTTCGGTTGTCGTGTGGATTTCGTTTGCAGCCTCGGCCTCGGAGACCGCGTTTTCGCTGTGTGTTGGCTCGATAATTTCCAGCACCGGATTTTCTTCGAGTTCGCGCGCGATGAGATCCTGGAGATCCAGCGCGGGCAGTTGCAGTATCTCAATCGACTGGATGATCTGCGGTGCTAGTTTTAGTTTTTGCTCCAGGCGTTGCCTGAGCACAAGATTCATCTTCATATCTGCGACCTTCCTCGAATCGCATCGGTCAACACCGTCGAGTTGGCGCGAGCCAAGTCGCTTCCCGACGATATTCCGCGTGCCGGACGGGTTACCTTAACGTTCAACGCTTTGATTTGTTCAATAAGATACAACGTGGTGCCGTCGCCTTCATGAGTAGGGTTGAGGGCGAAGATCACCTCTTTGACGCT
>CAYSUZ010000053.1:0-7759 GCA_964434335.1 uncultured Planctomycetota bacterium
AATCAGATATTCTTGCCGTCGCAGAACGTAGGCACATTTGATGAATTTTGCTACTTTGTTATTCCAGAATTCGAACCTAATGCCGAGTTGGTTTTTAGCGCTGCGGACTCCCTGCTCAGGGAACGCGTGAGCGATGGCCGTTATTTCGGACATGGCGAATGGGTTTCGCCTGAACTAGAATTGCCGCTCGACGCTAGGATAATCGGTATGACTTGGACCGAATTTATACCACGCACCCTGTTCACCGGCGAGAAACGCGATCCCAACGAAGAGGTCAACGATTCTAATTCCAATATTGCCTCTGACATTAGAGTCTCGCTTCTTGACAAAAACGAACACAGAGTTTCCGATCACAACGGTAGGATAGACTTATACAGCCCGCTTAACAACCGCGAATTATTTGTTTCCATGGCCGGTTCTGCTTTTGATGGTAAATTCAAGATCAAAGTCGAGATGGACGCTTATCCATTTGACAGGTTTGTTGCGCTTCGCAACCACGGTTTCCCAAATGAGTATGATTTTTACAGGACCCGCGTACTAAACGACACACCGGTTCTCGACGATATCACAATTATTTATTCTACCGGCGAGGAAATTGTATCATGGGAGATCGTGAGATGATAAACCATGTCCAAAACAAAAACTGCGGTGCTGTGCTTGTGCCGACCATTCTGTTAGTTGTGCTGATAAGCGTCATGATAGCTGCTTCTGGCGATATTGCTGCACAGACAAAAAAAGTACCCGCACCCGTTGTGGCCAGTCTTTATCCACCCCTGATAGTTACAGTCAAACCGATCTATGGCACTAAAAAAACAGCGGATATGACTGTGGGCTTCGAGATAACCGTTGCCAACATCCCAACTAGATCCGCAGCCACTCCCCCGGTGCCCTTTGTTAACCTTACCTGTTATGTTGAAATCATGCACATGGAAACCGGCAGGCGTCTTAATGCCTCGCCCATCCGGATTCCCCTCCGGGCTTTCGGTGGCGTGATATCTTCCTCCGTAATGTGCAAGCAAACTTCCAGGCGGCCGCTAAATTCGGGAACATGGCTGGTTGAGGCCAGAATAAAATTGATTGGCACGGTTATTACCACCGGCACCTCGGCCTTTAGCATCACCCCCGAAAGACTACCGCTGGAAATGGCCCTGGATCGCAAAGAATACGAGGCCCTGCTCGACAGGATTGAGGAATGTCGCAAAGAAGTTGACGCATACGCCGAACTCTATCGCAGAGAAAAGATCAAGGGCGCACAATTGCCACAAGAAGAGTTGCGTAAGGTATTTGCCGAAAGAAAACGCGAACTGAAATCCCAGCTAAACAAGATTGGCAAAAACAAAATCCGGGCGATCAACTCTTTCGGTGGCCTGAAAAGGCGATATTCGAGTCTGATTGATGCCTATGCGATGTATGCTGAACAGACGATAGTCGATCTGTTGGGGCCGGATTACCTTATAAAGCAAGCAATAGAAAAATACGATAAAGAAGGATTTTTAAAACAACTCGAAAAAGCTGGCTACCTATTTGATAACCAAGGGCCTTCGGAAGACGAACAGATACGTAGTTTTGTAGAAAAGATGCTTAAAAAGGAAATGGCGAAAAGAACCAAAGCCATGCAAATGTGTCGCGCCTTTATCGCAAAGGATATAGGACTTGAGATCGTTACCGCCAAAACTCTCGCGGGTGATCTTGCAATGATAAAGGCCATGACCGACAACCTCTTCAAAGCCTATCTTGCCGCCGAAAGGGACTTCCCCGTTAAGCCCGCAGTAGGAATAGTCTGGGAGCAGCAATGGCTCGACGACTACGAGCAAATTCAGTCCGTCATGCCCGCCCGTTACAGACCGGCGAAGGGCCTGCCAGGCTTTTTTGTTGACTATCCCGGCATCGACAAAAAAATTGACTTGGCCCTCAGAGCCATGCGGTCGTTGCGCGACGAACTGCTGGTAGAACTCTATGAGCGTCATAAAACACCCCAAACCGACCGCGAACCCATTGGTGTGGCTCCGGCCTCGCCCAAAAAGCCCGGATTGCCTGGTGCGCCAGCCCCCGTTGTTGCGGTTGGTAATCCGCTTCAGGTGCTCTATAAAAACTACGCCGATCTTGAGGCCATACTCAAAAAAGAACGCAAGATATACATTGTGCCCCTTATTGCTGTTTACGCTGATCTTGCAACAGTACGCGCGCAATTTGGAATAAAAAGAAAATTAAAGACTTCGGCCTTGAGCGATCTATCTTCTGTGCAGGCAAAAGCCACAAAAGTATTCAAGAAGCCGCTTTCTAAATTTACCCTGCCGAAAGGGACTGAAAAACATTTTAAGGCCCAGGTTCAGAAGCTGCGCTGGGCGATTATCATGAACATGTCGGGCAAACGTATCCCGATTCCTCCTTCCAACGTTGCTCCTGGAGCCGAAAAAAAATCCGAGAACGAAGGCGGTGAAACCGAAGGGGCTGAGAGTGACGGCACCGAAGGCGAGATCGAAGGCGTCGAAGGTGAAGATGCCGAAGGCGAAGAAGAACCGGAAACCGAACTTGAGGGCAAGTCTAAGAAGTTCTCCGATGCGATATTAGGTGCCTACGACAGATTTGTCGGACCTCTTTTGGAAAGCCTCGAGAAAGCACTGCTCACCGAGCCGCTGCCCGAAAAGCCCATCCTGCGGACCTTTGAGCAGATAGAAGAAGATGATCGCAAAGAGGACGAAGAAAAAGAAGAGGAATAATAATAAGACAATCTCAAAACGCAAAGCAACGGCGACCCCAAAAGGATCGCCGTTTTTTTTCTGTGTCAAAGTTTTGTTTATTGAGGCGCGAAATGTTTGAGATATGCGCCCAGTGCGCGCACGGCCTGCTCGGGTGTGTCGAAATGGGGCAGCCGCGCCGCCTCGAGTTCGTCGAACAGCGGCTTGCGTTTTTTTGTCGGCGTGATCGTAACGACCATAGGCTTGTTGCAGCGCCGGTACATCGCAATCAACTCCTCGACAAGCGTTTTGTTGTCCATCTGGTGCGGCTGGATGCCCGGGATTAGCACAACACCGTCTACGTTGTCGTCCTCCAGCAGCAGCGTTGCGGCTTTTGTGAAATCCTGCGCGGTAACGCCCGCAGTCAGGTCCGTGGGGTTGCTCGCCAGGACCAGCCCGCCTGTCAACTTCTCGATTGCCTTGACTGTCTTGTCCTTGAACTGCGCAACCTCGATGCCGATCTTTTCAGCCGTGTCTGCCGAGAGCACGCCCAGCCCCCCGGCGTTGGTAACCACCGCGATGCGCTTGCCTCCGACGGGCCTGCCGGTGAGGAACGAGAATACCTTGCAGAAATCGGCGAACTCTTGCAGCGTCTCCGCCTCAATAAGTCCGGTCGCCTTGAAGACCGCCTTTGCCACGTCGTAGTCGCCTGCGATTGCGCCGGTGTGACCGACGGTTGCTGCGCCGCCCGCACGGGATTTTCCGCCCTTGATAACAATCGTAGGTTTGGTCATTTTTTTCGCCGCCGCGAGGAATCGCGCTCCGTTTTTCAGACCCTCAATATAGATGCCGATGGCGTCCGAACCTTCGTCGTCATTGAAGTATGCCGCGAGATCCGCTACGTCGATATCGATCATATTGCCGTAGGAGACGATTGCGCGCGTGCCGACGTTGGCGGTCAGCTCGACCATCTGTACGCACACCGCGCCGGACTGGCTGATGACAGTGAAGTTGTTGATATCGCGGTGTGGTATCTCGGTCTTGTTGGGGTCGAGGAAAAACGTCGAGAGGCTGCTTGGCTCGTAGTAAATGCCCATGCAGTTCGGCCCGATCAGACGCATGCCCGCCTCGCGCGCGACTTCGCGCATTCCCTTTTCAATCTGTTTGCCTTCCGCGCCCATTTCGCCGAAGCCCGCCGATATGATGATTGCCACCTTGACGCCTGCCGCCGCGCAGTCGCGCACTACGTCGGGCGTGAATTTCGCCGGTACCGCCAGCACCGCCAGATCGACTGCCTCTGGCACTTCGCCTATGGACTTGTAGGTTTTCAGGCCCAGCAATTCATCTCTCTTGGGGTTGATCGGGAATATCTGCGCCTTGCTTTTTTCCTTGAGCAGCCCCAGAATCGCGCCGCCCATTTTCTGCGGCGTGTCGGATGCGCCGACGACGGCAATGGTTTGCGGCTTAAAAAGTTTGTCGATGTTGGTCAGGTCCGGGTGCGCCGATTCGGGTTTGATTTTCTTGGTCTCGCCAAATCGCAAAATGCTATCGATAGGCAACACGCGCCCGTCTTTGGTGGTAACGAGCGGGTTAATTTCAAATTCGGTAATTTCGAAATCGCCCAGCGGCGAGTCGCCGTTGTTGCGGGCCAGCGCCGCAATTTTTTCCGCGAAAGCCGAGATCGCCTTGATGTCTGCGCCCTTTGCGCCGCGATAGCCTTCGAGCAGCGGCCAGGTCTTTAGCGAGCGCAGCATCTTCTCGATTTCTGCGCCTGTGACCGGAGCGGGATGCAGGGCGATGTCCTTGAATATCTCGGTCAGTGTGCCGCCTTTGCCGATCGAAAGGACGTGGCCGAAGGTTGCGTCGTCGATGAGGCTGAGGATCAATTCCTGTTCGATCTCGACCAGTTCCATCAAAAGTATGCCATCGATGCGTGCTTGGGGTTGCGCTTTTTTTGCGCTTGCGAGCATCTCGGCAAATTTCGCGCGCAGCGTTTCTGGCTGGTTCTGGATTATTGCTACGCCGCCTATCTCGGTTTTGTGGTGGATGTCGGGCGAGGCGATTTTGAGTACGATGCGCGAGGTGTACTCTGCGCCTATCGCTTCGAGCCGCTTGGCCAGATTCTCTGCGTCGGCGATGAGTTCGTGTTTGGGCACGTCAAGGCCCAGCGAGGCGATGAAGTCGTAGGCTTCGTACTCGGTCAGGAAATTCCGGCCCTGCGTGGCCGCCATTTTTAACATTGATTCCATGTAGCTCTCTCCATGATGCGGTTGCGTTGGTTTATTGCAAGCCATTATATTTTTGCGGGGCCACATGTCGAGGATTTTCCACCGGAAAGCGGGCCTGTGGGATTGACGGGGAGGGATTAGAAATTCGCGATCCACGCCTGCATGCCGTTCATTATCATTTCTATGGAAAATGTGCCGACATAGAGAGCGGTTATTCGTCCGGTGATTTCGATATAGCGGTTGATTAGTGGCTCTTTGCGCGGCTTGACGCGGTCGTGCAGTACTTTGAGCAGCAGCATGATCACTATCGAAAATGTCAGCGCCGTTGCAATCGAGAGGACGGCATATGGCGCGGGGAGCCGCTCGCCGGAGAGGATGCTGGCGCTGATAGTAGCTGGGCCGATGAGTATAGGCATGGCAATGTTGCCGGCCAGATGCTGGGATTCGCCGCGTAGCGATTGGATAGCGCCCGGGCCTTTGAATACAAACTGGACGCCTATGATGAGGAAGATAAGCCCGCCGAATATCTGGAACGAGGCGAAATGAACCTGCATGATGCTGGAGAACAAAGTGTCTCCAAACATGGCGAATATGACGAATGTTACGAAACTGATCGCTCCGGCGCGAATCAGTATTTTGCTGAAATCGCGCAAACTGAATTTCTCGACCATGTCGACCAGATACACGATCAGCAGAAAAGGATTCAATAGCACGAAAAGCAACGCGGATGTTTTAATGAAATCTGCCATGATTGTTATGATGCGTGTTTCGATTAGAATGAAAACGAAAGCGGTTTCAATCCATTTGATTTTCCCCAAGCCCACTATATAATAATGATGTTAGCGATACAACCATAAGATTGTGCGAGGGCTTGTCATGAAAAGATTTGCGATAGTACTTTGTCTGTTTATTTTCGTCGCTGGTTGTGGTTTTCTAAGTTCGCCCGAAATAGCGGGCGAGGGCGACGGCGTGCTCAAGTGTCCCGACGTGATGGTTCTGCCGGGGGCGGAGGCGAAGCTGTATGCTCAGTTCAAAAGCGTTAGCGGTTTTAGCGAGTTCGAGGATCAAAAACTCCAGCTGCTTTGCGACGGCAAAATCTGCGAGGAAATTATAACCGACCACGAAGGCGAGGCCGTTTTTCATTTCACACCGCCCCAGGCCGGGGACTATTGTCTGACCCTGCGTGTTGCTTCGGGCGAAGAAAAAACAGCCAGCCCGATTATTGTTTTTGTTTGTGCGCGCCCGGCTGATGTGAGAATAATCGTTACCGATATCGACCACACGATTTCCGATGCTTCGGGTATGGACGTGCTGAAGAAAAACAATGCGGAACTTAAAACGATGAATTGTGCGGTGCGGTGCCTGACCAAGCTATCCTCCGATTACACTATCATCTACGTTACGGGGCGCGAAGATTTCCTCGCCTACAAAACCCGCAACTGGCTCGATAGCAACGGCTTCCCGCCCGGGCCGCTGTATTCGTGGAATGCTCGTGCCGGCAATATATTTCACCGCGCTTACAAAGCCTCAGTTATCAAAAACATCAAAACCGTGTGGCCCAACATCGTTGCCGGTGTCGGCGATTTGCAGGGTGACGCAGATGCTTACGACGAAGCGGGCATACCGAATATCTTTATCATCGGCATGGACGATGAGCACGAGCGCGAAGAATTTCCGGCCAAGACGAAATTTATTTCGCGCTGGTCAGAGGTCATCGAGGCGCTCGCGGGGCGATAGTCGGCTGATTCTTGGTGAACTTGCGAAAAGAGATTGAAAAGTAAGCTGTTGTCTTGTAGGCGGTTAGCCGCAAAACCCTTGTGTGGCCAAAAAAAATCTGATTTTCCCCGAGATTTTTTTCGGATTTGTGTGTCTATAAGGGTAGAGGGGCAATCATACAGAATGATGCATGAAACAGTTTTGCTACGGGGATAGTTATGTTCAAAAAGAAACGTCGCATCGCGCTGGTCGCGGTGCTTGGCATTCTGATCTTTGCTATCAGTTTGGCCAACTCCGCCTGGCTGCGTTAGCAGCACCACGAGGCGGACAGAAATCACATCACAAACTCGCACACAGGCGTTGTCGTTAGGTGCGAGCAACGCATTGCTTTTGCCTGGCGGGAAACGGCCGTTAGAGGCTTGAGCAATATGTTATTACGTCCCTATTTGTTGCGGGGCATCCTCGCCTCTTGACATCACGGCAATCTTGCGTTAAAGTCCCTCGTTTTTAACCCCACACACAGCGTTTTGCGAGGTGAATCGGCGCATGACAATTGCCAGCGAAATTAATAAAGGTCTCTTTAGGGAAAACCCGATCTTCGTGCTGATGCTTGGTCTCTGTCCCACTTTGGCGGTAACCACATCGGTCAAGAACGGCTTTTTCATGGGCTTGGCCTCGACTGTGGTGCTGATCTGTTCCAACACGATCATCTCCGTGGCTCGACGACAATTCCCCAGCCAGATCCGCATTCCTTGTTTCATCATCATCATCGCCAGTTTCGTTACGATGGTCGATTTGTTGATGAACGCGTTTGCGCCGCCAGCGGTTGTTGCCGCGTTGGGCATCTTCATCCCGCTCATCGTGGTTAACTGCGTTATTCTCGGTCGTGCCGAGGCCTTCGCCGCGAAAAACAAACCTCTCCTCTCCATAGCCGACGGTATTGGCATGGGCGTAGGTTTTGGGCTGGCGCTGATGGGTATCGCGTTGCTGCGCGAGGTGCTGGGCGCAGGTAGTTTCTGGGACAGACAGATCGTCCCGTTTTTCGGTGGCTCGCAGACCGCAGTTATCAAGCCGATAGCCGTGATGGCGATGGCACCGGGCGCGTTTATACTTATCGGGGTCATGTTTGCGTTTTTC
>CAYSUZ010000054.1:0-7699 GCA_964434335.1 uncultured Planctomycetota bacterium
CGCGAATGCGCGGCAACAAAAACAGTTCCGCAGTCCCCTTGCGCAGGATGATCGGGTTGGCACGGCCGGGCACGTAGAATACGTCCAGCTCCTTGTTAATTTTGCCGGTTTCCGCGTCACGCACTTTGGTTATTGCCGCGACGTCGACCCCCGCGATGCCGAGTTCGGCCAGCACTCCTCGCGCGATGTTGAGTTGTCCCTTGCCGCCATCGACGAGCAGCAGATCCGGCGCACGCCACTTTTCGCCGGCTTCCGTGTCGGCCTCGGCTTGCTGTTGTGTGGCCAGTCGCTTGAGCCTGCGCGAGAGCACTTCGCGCATCATTGCATAATCGTCGGCGCCCTGTACGGTTTTGATTTTGTAGCGTTTATAGAGGTGCTTTGCCTCGCGCCCATCCTGGAACACGACTATCGAGCCGACGGCGTTCTCGCCACCGATGTTGGATATGTCGCAGCACTCTATTCGCGCGGGGAAGTTGTCGAGCTTGAGCTTGCGGCAGATCGATTCGAGCAGTCGCCGATTGCGTTCGCTTTCGCTGTGTTTCTCGCGGAAAACAGCCTCGGCGTTTTTGTACGCCATTGCGACGAGGCGCAGCTTGTCGCCTTTTTGCGGCACGGTGATCGAGACATTTTTGCCGCGCCGCTCGGCAAGGGCTTCTGCCAGCGCCTGGCGTTCTTCGAACGCCTCTGGCACAAAAATTTCCCCGGGAATAAATGCGCCTTCGCGCGAGTAGAATTGCATAATAAAGGAGGCGAGGACTTCTTGCGGGGGGAGGAATTGATCGCTGAGCGAAAAGTTGGCGCTTGCGCTTAGTACGCCTCTGCGTACCGCGAGATGCTGAAATTCATACTCATCTGCTTCGCGGTAATAGGCTAATATATCGCGGTCGACGGGCGTGTGCTCGACGACCTTTTGTTTTTCGCGCATGTGTTCGATAGCGCGGATGCTGTCGCGCGCGATTGCGGCTTCCTCAAATTTTCGGTTGTTTGACAGTTCCTTCATCTCCGCACGCAGGCCTTCGAGCACTTCGTCGCTGCGCCCATCCAACAGTTTTATCGCTTTGTCCAGCACTGCGCGATAGGTTTCCGTGTCGACCAGGCCGCAGCATGGCCCCAGGCACTGCTTGATCTCATAGTAGAGGCAGGGCCGCACGCGGTTGCGGAAGTAGCTCTCGGAGCATTTGCGCAGCGGAAATATTTTTTTCATCAGCGCGTATGTTTGCTTGCAGGCTTTGGCCGAGGTGTAGGGGCCGAAGTATTTTGCTTTGTCGCGTGCGGGCGCTTTGCGGAGGCGCACGATTTGCAGTCGCGGCCAAGTGTCCTTAAGATTGATCTTGATGCTGAGGAAGGTCTTGTCGTCTTTGAGCAGGATATTGTACTTTGGCTTGTGTTGTTTGATGAGCGTGTTTTCGAGCAGGATCGCTTCTTTGAGCGAGTCAGTAACGATGAAGTCGATGCTGCGCAAGTTTTTGCGGATGAACTTTATCTGGTAGCGGCTGTCGCCGGAGCGCGTAAAATAATTGCGTACGCGATTGCGGAGATTCACTGCGCGCCCAATGTAGATAATCGTGCCGCGCGAGTTTTTCATGATATAGCAGCCCGGCCCTGTCGAGGCTGCGGCGATTACTGTTTCGAGTTTGTGTTTCCTTGCTTGCGTCATGTGCTTTATCGGTTAGCCTTCGCGCAGGTTGAGTTCGGCCTGCTCCAGCATCTTGAGTTCGTCGCGCAATTCTGCCGCGAATTCAAATTCCAGATTGTTTGCAGCCTCCTGCATGTCTTTTTTGAGCCTTGCGATTTGTCGGACGATTTCCTTAACGGAGTGATAGCGCTCTTCGATGTCGCTGACTTTCGGCACAGTTACGTAGTCCTGTTCGTAGACGGAGCGGAGCACGGTGCCGAGATTTTTCTTGATGCTGGTGGGCGTTATGTTGTTTTGTCGGTTGTACTCTTTCTGGATTTTTCGGCGACGATTGGTTTCGTCGATAGCCTGCTGCATCGAGCCGGTTGTTTTGTCGGCGTAGAGAATAACTCGACCGTTGACGTTGCGCGCGGCACGGCCAAAGGTCTGGATCAGCGAACGTGCGTTGCGCAAAAATCCCTCGTGGTCAGCGTCGAGAATTGCCACCAACGAAACCTCCGGCAAATCCAGTCCTTCGCGCAGAAGGTTGATGCCGACGAGCACGTCGAACAGCCCCTGCCGCAGCGCCTTGAGTATTTTAACGCGTTCCATCGTGTCGATGTCGCTGTGCAGGTACTTGACGCGTATGCCCAGATCGCGGTAGTAGTCTGTTAAATCTTCGGCCATGCGTTTGGTCAGGGTCGTTACGAGGACACGCTCTTTTTTCTTCGCTGTCTTGCGGATTTCTTCCAGAAGATCGTCAACCTGGCCCTTGGCGGGTTTGACGATGAGTTCCGGGTCGATCAGGCCGGTGGGGCGGATTATCTGCTCGACCACCACGCCCTTGCTTATTTCCATTTCGTAATCAGCCGGTGTGGCGGAGACGTAGATTGTTTGATTGGTGCGCTCGACGAATTCTTCGAATTTTAGTGGCCGGTTGTCCATCGCCGATGGCAGCCGGAAGCCGTAATCTACCAGTGTCTCTTTGCGTGAGCGGTCTCCGCGCGACATCCCGCCGAATTGCGGGATAGTGATGTGGCTTTCATCGACGAAGAGCAGGTAATCTTTCGGGAAGAAGTCCAGCAGCGTTGGCGGCGGCTCGCCCGGAAGGCGGCCATCAAAGTAGCGCGAGTAATTTTCAATGCCCATGCAGCGGCCCATTTGTATAAGCATTTCGAGATCGTAGTTGGTGCGTTCCTCGAGACGCTGCGCTTCGAGGAGCTTGCCGGTGCTGCGGAAAAACTGAAGCCGCTTCTTCAAATCCGCTTCGATTTGCGCACTGGCCTGTTCGAGTTGCGACTTGCTGACTACGTAGTGCGAAGCGGGATAGATCGCAGCTTTTTCGAGGATTTCGATCGTCTCGCCGCGCAGCGGATCGATCCACGAGACGCGCTCGATCTCGTCGCCCCACATCTCGATGCGCATTGCACGCGCTTCTTCGTAGGCCGGGAAAACCTCGATCACGTCGCCTCGTACGCGAAAAGTGCCGCGATGAAAATCGGTGTCGTTGCGCTGGTAGTTTATCTCGATGAGTTTCGAAAGGATCGCCCGGCGGTCAATCTTCTGCCCCGGCGAGAGCAGCAACAACATGCCGCTGTATGCCTCCGGCGAGCCGAGACCGTAGATGCACGAGACGCTGGCAACGATGATTACGTCGTTGCGCTCGAACAGCGAATAGGTTGCGGCGTGGCGCATCTTGTCGATTTTCTCATTGATCGCGGAATCTTTTTCGATGTAGAGGTCTTTGCGCGGAACGTAGGCTTCGGGCTGGTAATAGTCGTAGTACGAGACGAAATATTCCACTGCGTTTTCCGGGAACAATTCGCTGAACTCGGAAAACAGCTGCGCCGCGAGGGTTTTGTTGGGCGCGACGACCAGTGCGGGACGGTTGAGGCGTGCTATTACGTTTGCGATGGTGAAGGTCTTGCCGCTGCCGGTTACGCCCAGCAGGGTCTGGTGTTCCAGCCCCTCTTCTATGCCACGGGTCAGATGCTCGATGGCTTGGGGCTGATCGCCCTTTGGTTCGAATGTGGTTACAAGTTTGAATTGCGCCATTGCGCGACACCTCCCGGCGTATTTTAGCACAAAGTGTTGCGTTGTGCGAGATGCCGCCACAGATCAATTTCCCAAATTTTTTCACGTACATTTGTTCCAATCGCATTTTTTGTCGTAGGGGTGTTGTAGAGTGTGGGTGTCAAGAGAGGGGCACTTCGGAATTTATTTTTTTCGGCCTTGATGTTTGGTTTAAGTTAGGCTATGCTGGAGGGCACACCATGGGATTGCGTTTATTGTCGAGACGGTTGCGAAGAAACAGGAATGATATTGTTGGGGTCGGAATCTTGGAACAATCGGCTCCGGTGAAGATGGAAAAGGAAATTGTACGTAGCGCGGCGGCCTCCGATGTTGTGAGTGCTTCCGCGAAAGCCGTTAGTATGAGCGATTGCCCGGGCTTCGGGATTTTTTGTGTCTTTTGCGACGTGTGCACCTTCGCCCGCCGCACCAACACCTGATATGGATGTCGATATCGTTAACAGAACAATCTTGCATATTGATCTTGATGCATTTTTTGCCTCAGTCGAACAGGCGATGGATCCGCAATTGCGCGGTCGGCCCGTGATAGTGGGTGGCCGCCGGGATGGTCGCGGCGTGGTGTGCTGTGCCTCTTACGAAGCGCGACCTTTTGGCGTGTGCGCCGGCATGCCGCTGGGGCACGCCCGCAAACTCTGCCCACAGGCTGTTTTCATTGCTGGGAACTATCACGAATACCAGCGCCATTCCGACATAATTATGCGCCTGTTGTTTGATTACTCCCCGCAGATCTCAACCCTTTCTATCGACGAAGCCTGCGTTGATTTGACCGGTACGCGGCGCATTTACGACGCGGCCTATGGACGAGTTCGCGAGCAGAAAATAAATTTGTCGCGGCATTGTGGCAATAGGTCTCACTGGGCCTTTGGTGTGGCGGAGCACATGAAACGCGCCGCACTTGCCGCCACCGGACTTAGCATATCCATCGGCATTGCCGCGAATCCTGTTATTGCCAAGATCGCTTGCTCGCAGTCCAAGCCCAGTGGCATTATGCAAATATGGCCCGGCGGCGAAGCGGCTTTTCTTGCGGGACTTCCCGTGGACGCATTGCCCGGTGTGGGGCGCTCGACGTGTGCGCGCTTGGAATTATTTGGTATCAAAACAGTTGCCGATCTGCGGCAGCTGCCGGGAAAATCATTGCTCTCGATGTTTGGCTTGCATGGTTCAATGTTGTACGAGCGCTGTCGTGGCCGCGATTCCTCGGTGGTTGTACTAAATCCGCCGCCAAAATCCATCTCGCGTTCAACTACTTTTTCGCGTGATTCCGATGACATGGATTTCATTGAAGGCATGTTGCACTACCTGGTCGAACGCGTCGGCGTACGCCTGCGCGGACTAGGCATGACCGCGCGTTGCGTGCATATTAATCTGCGATATGCCGACTTCGACGACTATCACCGAACGCGGCATCTTAAGTGCGCTACGAATCAAGACCGCGAGATTTTTGAAACCGCTCGGCGAATGTTGCACGCGCTTTATACACGTGACGTGAAACTCCGCAAGATCGGCGTTGGTGTGAGTCGCTTTATCGCGGGTTCGGATTTCCAGCCGGACCTCTTTTCGTGGCAGGGCAGTCTAAAGCATCGTCGATTATGCAGTGCGCTCGACCGGATTCGTGGCGAGCATGGTTTCGACGCGATCTTGGCCGGGCCTTCGATTACGCTGATGCAAAAACTTGGCCATCATCGCCGAGGCTTTGTTCTGCACAATCCCTCGCTTTCGCGTTGAGTGGCGCGAGTCTTGTAAAAATCAAGGCATCTAGGATAGAATAGGCCATGATCTTTGCGGAGGACAAAATGTCACGCCAGCGAATTTTCAAAATTGCCGTTGCGCCTGCGGGCTTCAAGGGAACCCTCTCTTCGAAAGCGGCGGCGCGTGCGATCTGTACGGGCCTGCAAAAATCCTCACCGTTTTTTCAACCCATCGCTGTGCCGATGGCCGATGGCGGACTCGGCACGGCCGAGGCGATTCTTTCGGCCAAAGGCGGTCGCCAGATTCGTGTGCGTGTGCGTGATCCGCTTGGCCGCACAATCACCGCATCCTATGCAATCCTTTCCGACGAGAAAACGGCTGTTATTGATATGGCGGCGGCCTGCGGAATGGCGTTATTGCAAAAAGACGAGCTTGATCCGATGAGCGCCTCGTCTTTCGGCGTCGGTCAGATGATTTTGTCTGCGATCAGACATGGCGCACGAAAAATAATCGTTGGACTCGGAGATAGCGCGACGGTTGACGGCGGCGTGGGCATGGCTGTGGCGTTGGGTGTGCGGATGCTGGACAAAAACGGTCAATCGCTTGAGCCTGGTGGTGGGGCGCTGGAAAAACTGGCGCGAATAGATTTGCAGGGGCTGGAGCCGTGTCTCAAAAAAATCAAATTTGTTGCCGCCGCCGATGTAATCAATCCTCTGATTGGCATCAACGGTGCGGCCCGTGTTTTCGGGCCGCAAAAGGGCGCTTCGCCGCAACAGGTCAAGCGGCTTGCCGCAGGCTTAGCGAAGTTTGCGCGAATTATTGAACGTGATACTGGTGTGGATGTGCGGCGACTACCCTATTCCGGAGCCGCGGGCGGGCTTGGCGCGGGGCTGCGGTCCTTTGTGGGCGCGGAATTGCGCTCGGGGGCCGAGACAGTTGCGCAGGCGATAGGCCTAAGGAAAATCATTCGGCAAAGCGCGCTTGTGATAACTGGTGAGGGCCGTGTTGACCGCCAGACTGCGCAGGGCAAAGCTCCGTCGCGGGTTGCTGAAATTGCGCGTGATTTGAACCGACCGGTTTTTGCGTTTTGTGGAGTTCTTGGGCCGGGCTGGGAGACGCTTGGCCGGGCAGGACTGGCTGCGATTTTTCCGATGAGCGAGACCGGGAGTAGTGCGCCGGATGCTAAGGCGGCTTATCGGAGATTGCGCGATCTGGCCACACGCGTTGGCCGATTGCTTATTGAATGCGGGTCTGCCGAGGATTAGTTTTTATTTTTTGAAAAGCCTTTCCACCACTGTCGCCAGTGCTTGATGACGATTTCGCGTTTTTCCGGCGGGTCGTGATGGTGCAATTCCCAATCAACTTTCACATCGTAATATTGCTTCACCTTTTCGCGCAGAATTTTGTCGGTGCGGCTCTGCCATAGCGGATAGGTTTCTGTTTCCAAAAAGGCGATGAGGTGCGGGATAACCTCCGGCCCCATCTGTTCGAAGGCCTCCAGTATGCGCCGTCGGTCGTCGGTCGAGGCGGTCTTGAGTTTGTTGTTGAGCACACCTATGGCCGATTCGCCGTATGGGGCGAGGGCCTTCGCGGCCACGTCCAGCATTTCGAAATCCTCTGCACCCATTAACAGTGCGATTATCGCATCGCGCGCGTTTTTGGTTTTTATCTTGGTCAGTGCGTTCACGGCTGGAAGGAACAGCGGGGAAGCATCGTTGCCAAGCAGTTTGATGAGATATGATTCTGCCGGTGCGTATTTCAGGTTGCCCAGCGCGGCGATCATTGCGATTTTGGTTGATTGCGTTCGCTCGTTTTTCAAGGCCGCGTAAATTGCGGCGGCCTGCTCGCGAGCCTGTAATTTTGCAAGAGCATTAGCAGCCGCACTGCGGGCTTCGGAATAATCGTCTTTCAGCAATGCGGCGATTGCTGCGACGGAGGCTGTGTCGTCGAGTTGTGCGAGTGCAAAAATGGCGGCGGCGCGGATTTGTGCGTTTGGTCCGGTCAGGAGTGCGCGAACTTGCGGTATCGTTTTTTGTGCGCGCAGCCGTGTCGTTGCTTTCAGAAGTGGCAGCGCTATCTCTGGCGTGTTGGAAAATTTGGCGAGCAGTTTTGCAAGTGCATCGGCGTGTGCGCTGGTTGCGATTTCGGCAATTATCTCGGCGGCGAGTTTGCGCTGTTGGTAATTTTTTGCACCCAGCAGCGGCACAAGTTTTTCAAATGCCTCAGGGCCTTGTGCGATCAATATGCGGCGGGCAGTTTCGCGCTCGGCCTCGTAGGGCGAGGCAAGGCGATCCGACTCGCTTG
>CAYSUZ010000055.1:0-7601 GCA_964434335.1 uncultured Planctomycetota bacterium
GAAACTTTTAGCAGCCTTACGTTGCAGCCGTCAGGTCCATTTATGATTATTTTGCCGGTGACGTTTTCAAGTGGATAGGGGAATACCTCAAGCCGCGCTGTTCCCTTAGTTATGTCGAGGGTAATGTCAGGGACGATCAGTCCGTCGGGGTTGGTCTTGAGAGCGCAGGTAACGTCAGCGTAGCCTGCAAGCCACTTTTCAGATTTTGTTTTGCCAGCCGTTGTAACTTTGCGCTTATCGATGTAGAGATCAATTATTTTCTGCGTACTCTTGGGCAGCACTGCGTAGAGTTCGTTGTCGAGCGGAACATTTTTCCCCGTGAGAATCAGGTCAAGTTGTGGGTTTTCTGTGTTGTCGGTTTCAGCGGTTCCGCTTGCCGTTATCTTGCCCCCGTCGTGAACCAGTGTCAGGCCGGATTCGGGGATTTCTATTCTCCCGTCTTTTATCCACATCTCTCCGTACATCTGTTCCATGCGGTAGGGGAATATTTTGAGGAACATGGAGCCGTTGTTAAATCTCATTCCGGGATCGACTGTAGTTTCGTTTGTGTCGGGGTCAATCGCGACCTTGATAACGAGACTGACGCCGGAGTTTATTTCGAGCCCATCAAGGAGCGTGTCATTGCCGGATGGGAGGAGCTGGCGTATGCGCTTGTCGAATTGCGGATACGGGATGCTAATCTCTATTTCTGTGGCCTTGCTGGATTGCTGGGGGATGGCGATGAGTCCCTTGATACTCTCGATGGTGTTGCCCAGCGCCCGCGCGTTCATGTCGAGGGCTACTGTTCCATCTTGAATTTGCACTCTGCCATAGATGTATTCTATGAGTATGTTTTCGGATTTCTCGTGATAGGGCACGGTTAGTTTGCAATTGTCGAGAAAAAGATCGGCGTTTATCTCCCACTGATTTTCTTCCGCAGCTTGTGGATGCTCTTTTATTGTAAGAGAATCGACGCGGATTGCGCCGTCGATGTTGTATTTATGCCAGACTCTGTGAGCATCGCGCGCGAAGGGGATTCCGGCTTTGCGCAGATGCCCCAGCAATTTGCGGATGTCCTCGTTGAGGTAGAGATAGTTCGGGGTGGTGCCAGAGGCGGAGATTGTCATGCCGTCGCCGTTGGCTGGCATGGAAAATTTCAGTTGGAGATGGCGGTTCTTGTGGTCTTCGCCGTAGAAATATGCCATGGTCAATGCATGTCCTTCGTTGCCGCCGTTGCCCTTGAGCGTGAAATTCAGCCCGTCAAACAACACGTTGCTGCTGGTTCTCCTTGCATCTGATATTTCTATTGTTGCGTCGTCCATCTCGATTTCGGGCGTGGGCGTATTTGCCACAAGTCCGTGAAAGGGATCTTGGTCAGCCTTGGAGAGCGGGAAATTCCAATTGCGCTGTTTGTCGCGCTTAAGCATGATGTGCGGTTTGATGAATTTGATTTTCTTTACCGGTATGTCTTGGAAGGCTGCGAGCAGGTCGAGGCGTATCTCAAGTTTTTCGGCTTCGAGGTACTGGCGCGGTTTTTCGTTGGTCGGGTATAGTTTGATATCGTGTATCGTGATGCGAGTGCTGAAGAATGGGCGCGAGATTTTGCTGAATTCGACTTCGGACGCCAGCTCTTCCCGGAAAAATTTGCGGATTTGTTTTTCGATCTGAGCGTGTGATGTGAGTACAAAATAATCCACCACCAGCAAAAGCAACGGTATCGCGATAATAATCGGTATTAATATGTAGAGGCGCTTTCGCATTCGATTCCCCAGTTCAGGATATTTCGAAATTTGGATGTGGATTGTATTGCCCAACGCCGCGCCGGTCAAGGATTATGCGCCTCAATCGGGAATGGCGGCGAACTGGCGGGGCTGTGTCTCTTCCTCGTGTTGCTCGCCAGAGAAGTATATCCTCCTGACCCTTTTGCCCAACTGACATGTGATTTCGTATGGAATCGTTCCAGTCAAATTTGCCAACTCGGCTGCGGTTACGCTGGAGTAGCCGTCTTTGCCTATGAGAGTGATTTCGTCGCCGACGCTTGTTGCGGGGATGTCGGTAACGTCTATCATCGTATAGTCCATAGTTATCCCGCCAATAACCGGGGCGCGGCTGCCGCGTACTAGTACGCGAGCTTTATTTGAGAGCAAAAACGGATAGCCGTCGTTATAGCCCACCGGCAGTGTTGCTACGCGTGTTTCGCGATAGGTGCTAAAAGTACGGTCGTAGCCGATCGGCGTGCCGGGGGGGACTGTCTTAAGATAGATGATTCGCGTCTTGAACGACAGAACGGGGTTGAGCGTGGTTACGTCGCTGAAGAACCCACTGGGATCGATCCCGTATAGCGCTATACCCAGGCGAACCATGTTCAGGTGCGTCGTGCCCATTCGCAGGGCGGCAGTGCTGTTGGCGGCGTGGAGCGTGTCGAAATGTATGCCGTTGCGAAGCGCTTCGGCGACGACCTGGTGGTAGTTGACGAGTTGGTGGTTGATTACGTTGCGACTGACTGCGCCGGCGGAGGAGAAGTGCGTCATCAGACCGCGCATCTTGAGATTGGGCATTGCGGCGATTTCTTTTAGCATCTCTATGGCGTTGCGCGGCGAAATGCCGAGGCGGCTCATGCCGGTGTCGACGTTAATGTGGACGTCGAGCATGACGTTCTGGCGCGCGGCTTCGTCCTGAAGCAATCGCGCAATGTCGCGCGAATGGATACAGGGCGTGATGCCTTCGTGTACGACACGGGGGACTTCGCCTTCGATTAGTGCGCCGAGGATGAGTATTGGCGCGGTAATGTCGGCGCGTCTTAGTTCGAGGGCTTCGCTGGAGTCGCCTACGCCTAGCATGTCGACGCCGTAGCCGACCAGCGCTTTGGCGACGGGAACTGCGCCGTGACCGTAGGCGTTGGCCTTGACGATGGCCATGACCTTGGTTCCTAGCGTGAGAAGTTTTTTTATCTGGGTGAAATTGTGTTTAAGAGCCTCAAGATCGACTTCGGCCCATAGACGATTTCTTTTCATGGCCTCTGTCCGTAACAATCAGTTGCTGAAACGATTATCGACAGGTTGTTATTGTGTTTTACACTTTATGATTTATAAAATACCACCGAATTAAGCAGCGTTCAAGAAAAAAAGCAAAATTCTTCGAATAGATATGATGTTAGCGGTCTGGTATTATTTCAGGTTTGAGAGGATTGTCTACTGCACTACTAAAGCTGGCTGGATGTATACCTAAAAAACGAACCCCCACGCACGTGCATGAGGGCTTTGTTTTCGTTGCTTGAAAGAACCGGTATTATTTCTTTCTTTTTTTTGCTACTTTTTTCTTCGCCGGTTTCTTCTTGGCGACTTTCTTCTTTGCTACTTTTTTCTTTGCCGGTTTTTTCTTGGCGACTTTCTTCTTTGCTATTTTTTTCTTCGCCGGTTTCTTCTTTGCGACTTTCTTCTTTGCTACTTTTTTCTTGGCGACCTTCTTCTTTGCGACTTTCTTTTTGGCGACCTTTTTCTTTGCTACCGGTTTCTTCTTTGCGACTTTCCTCTTTGCTACTTTCTTCTTCGCGACCTTCTTCTTCGCGACCTTCTTCTTCGCGACTTTCTTCTTGGCTTTTTTCTTAGCCATTGAAGTTACCCCCAAACAGGTGTTTTCGGATTCGCCCGCCCGATTTTAGACGGCGTAATTTTGCAATAACGTTATTAGTATTCTATTGATATTTCTATCGGTAAAGATTTCGCGTCATCTTTAGTTTTAGGATGCGTAACATACGACGAAATTTAGAGCAATCGCTTTGTTGGCATTTTGGTTGGACATTTGGTGTGACAATATCTTTGCGGCCTGAAAACCTGTATGCATTTGGTGTGCGTTTTTGTTGTGGCCCGGAATGCCTTTCGCTGTGGGCTTTCCAGAGTGTTGGCGTTTTTGTCCGTGCTTGGACAAGTACGGTGCAATTTGTTTAGACTGATTTTGCATAAACGTTTTTTTCTCATTAACTATTTCCTAAAAAAAGTTTATCACAATTATTTTTTTCGTCCAGTCATATATGATGCAAAATTCAAAATCACTTCGTTGTTTTTGAAATCGACTGAAGCGATTAACGCCATTGCCTTGTCGACAAGATCGCTTGCATATTGCTCAGCGAATTTTATTATCTCGTGTTTTTCGTATATCTCAACGACGCGTTGTACGTCGTCGATTGTGGTTTCTTCGCGCGACTTTTGCATTATCTCGACGAGGTCGACTCTTTGTTGGTAATCGCATTGCGGCAGGGCGGCGGCAAATAACATGCTGGGTTTGCCTTCCCGTATATCGCAGCCAATCATTCCGCCGCGACCTTTGCCGAGTGTGAGATCAAGTACATCGTCGCGTATCTGGAACGCTGGTCCGAGCAGCAGGCCAATCTCGCGGAGTTGGTGTTCGGTTTTTTCGCCGACGCCTGCGATGATCGCTGCACCGATCATAGTGAAACCGAGATAGTAGCCAGTTTTTAGGCGAATGATATTGAGGTAATCGTCGATGGTGAATTCTTCGTCGCCTCGCATGTTCATGTCGGCGGCCTGGCCTTCGATGGTGTGTTCGTAGGTCTCGGTAAAGAGATCCATGATATGCGCGAAATATTTTTTGTTGCGATATGCATCGACCATGAGTCGGAACGCACGACCGATCATGTAGTCGCCGCAGTTGATTGCGTTTCTTGCATCGTACTTAACCCACAATGTTGGTTGGTCGCGGCGAACTTCATCACCGTCTTCTAGGTCGTCGTGTACGAGAAACATGTTGTGCATAACTTCGGCGGCTGTGGCGAACGGGAGGGCGTCGTCTGGATTGCCGCCGAGTTGTTCGCAGGCGGCTAGGCATAGCACCGGTCGCAGGCGCTTACCGCCGGTGACGAGGTGATAGCTGATCGCTGGGTTGAGGTATGGATGCTGGTTCAGGGGGAATGCCGATAGCAGTGCTGCCTCAATTTGCGGCACCCAATTTTCCGTCAAATCGTATACGTAATCTTTGCTCATTTTTGCTTGCCTTTCTCGTTGTGCGAGTTTTGCGTTAAGTTATAAATAATATTATAAAAAAAATGTGTTGCCAAATTGCAAATCCATATATATCATGCCGACCAAATTGTTAAAGCACAATCGAGTGTGTGTCGATTATATATTTAACTGCGGTTTAGTGTGTCGCGTGGGATGGCGCACACCGATTGAGCATTTAGTATCCCATTAACTTGTTTATGTAAGGAGGGTATTGAGCATTCACCATATTATATGGATATAGTTGAATAAGTCAGGACAATTTTTATTACTAATTTATGGGGGTTACGTGATGAGGAAGATCGTAGTATTTTTATTAGCCATTTTTGTCTTTGCGAGCACAGCCTTCGCAGCATCCGATATCAATGCTGAATGGAAGAAGCTTTGCGACGCACTGGACAATGATAAGGCTATTTCGCCCGAGACAAAGGCTGCGCTGAAATCATTCGGCGAAGCACTCGTCAATCAGAATACCGGCGAAGAACTCGCTCCTGGCGAGATGAACGACAAGATTAATGAATGGTTTGCAGGCAAGAAAAGACGCGACGCTGCCGACAAACTTTTCGGCACCAAGACCAAACGCGGCCTTCTCGAAAGGCTTACTATTTATGGCGATTTCCGCTATCGTTTCCAGGTCGACAGCAACCGCGACAGCGTTGCACCGCCCGCAAGTACTTCTCACAAAGATCGCGCACAGTCGATGGTACGCCTGAGACTTGGCTTCGAACTTAATATCGAAGAAGACCTGCTTGACTTTGGCGCGCGCCTGACGACCGGTTGTGCAGACGATCCTAAGTCGGAGAACGCGACGTTCGATGACGACTTCGCCAAGATCGACGTCAATTACGACAGGATTTATCTGCGCTACACCCCGTTTACCGAGAAGAGACCTTACAGATTGTTCGGCGTCGCCGACATGACGACGACCTTCTATCTTGGCAAGTTTGACCACAAATGGCTGTTCATCGGAACGAACATCAGTTGGGACGGCGTGGTCCAGCCCACCGGTTTCGGTGTACTTAATAGCTTCAAAAACTTCGACTGCAAATTCCTCGAAGAAGTTCGCTTATCTGTGGGTTTCTATCAGATGACCGAAGAGAATTACAACGAAGATGCGACTATTTTTGGCGCACAGATTGGCCTCATTTCACAGCCTTTCAAATACGATGAACACACGTTCAAGTTTACCTATGCTTTCGGATTTTACAATGTCAACGACAAGCACGATGACAATGGCGGGTCCAGTATTTATAACAGCAATGGTGGCACCATTGGTAGCGGCACGTATGACTTGGATGGCGCTACTACCGAAGCGAACAACGATACCAACCTCATCAGCAATTTCAACATCCTGCAGAACTACTTCAGAGTAGATTTCAGCGGATTTGAGATTCTTGGCAAGAAACGTCCGGTTGCTTTGACCGTTGAGCTGCTCTATAACGCATCAGCTAACTCTGATCCCACATACACTCGTCACAGCAGTGACGATGTGGATTTCGGCCTTACAGTTATGCTGACGATGGGCGAACTCAAGAAGAAGGGCGACTGGCAGGTTGGTTATCTTTACACAGTCCTCGAAAGAGACTCCACGCTTCCGGGCCTTTCCTACACCGGTCTCGGGGCCAACACAAACTGCATCGCCAACATCATGTGGCTCGATTATGCTCTCTTCGACAAGACTTCTTTGAGGCTTTGGTACGGATTCGGCACCGAACGTATTGATGACGGAGACACTACAAGCAGCGAAGACGACCACACCAATAACCGCTTTAGACTTGAACTCAACGTCAAGTTCTAATTTGCATAGCGAAGTATTACAAGAGGGCGCCAACTGGCGTCCTCTTTTTTTTATGTGATTTTTGTATTATGAGATTGACAGCAGACCCCCGACGGTGCTACGATGCCGCGTAAGGTGTTACCGCGTGTCGAGTATTACATAAGGCTTCTGGAGTAAAATTCCATTGAGCATCTCCGCAGAAATGCCGAAAAGTAATTATGGGGATAACTGTGATAATCATAAGGAAATAATTTGAATTTGCGCCGGAAGATAATATCTAGTTGCACAATCATTCAATTTGAGGAGCGTTATTATGAGAAAAGCGATAATGTTGTTGTTAATCTTTTTTGTCTTTACGAGCACAGCCTTCGCAGCATCCGATATCAATGCGGAATGGAAGAAGCTTTGCGACGCGCTGGACAACGATAAGGCTATTTCGCCCGAGACAAAGGCTGCGCTGAAATCATTCGGCGAAGCACTCGTCAATCGGAATACCGGCGAAGAGCTTGCTCCGGGGGAGATGAACGACAAGATCAATGAGTGGTTTGCAGGCAAGAAAAGACGCGACGCTGCCGACAAACTTTTCGGCACCAAATCCAAACGCGGCCTTCTTGAAAGGCTGACCCTTTACGGCGATTTCCGCTATCGCTTCCAGGTTGACCACAAGCGCGATAGCATTTCGCCAAGTGCGTGGAATCCAGGGACTGGTGATGCTGACTATCAGCATTCGCATAAGGATCGTGCCCAGCAGATGGTGCGTCTCAGGATAGGTTTTGAATATAATATAGAAGAAGACCTGCTGGATTTTGGCGCGCGCCTGACGACTGGCG
>CAYSUZ010000056.1:0-7486 GCA_964434335.1 uncultured Planctomycetota bacterium
TGACTATAAAATGTTGATTGTTAATCGATTATGACCGATCTGCCTACCGGTGGGTCGGTCGTTTCCTATACGGAAGGCCAAAAGTGGAAGTATCAATAATATTACGTGCGTATAATGAGGCCAAAGACATCAAGCGGTGCATTAAGGCGATGCTTGACCAGGACTTCGACTATCCCTACGAAATCGTTGTCGTTTTCAATACAGACAGCACTGACAAAACGCTCGAAATCGTCGAGTCCCTTCCAGTCAAGATAGTCAAAAAAGGCAACTACAACCCCGGCGGCAACCTCAACTTCGGAATCAGTAACTCCGACGGCAAATACGCCGTTATCACTTCAGCCCACTGCTACCCAACCACGCGCGACTGGCTCAAAAACCTGCATCGCAACTTCGACGACCCCAAAGTTGCCGCAGTCTTCGGCAAGCATCTTCTGCCCGAAAACGCCAAACCCATGACAAAACGAGCGATGGCCAAGACCTTCGGCGACAAGAGACGCGTATCGCTAACCAACCCGGCCTTCTCCAACGTCAACTCCATGCTGCGCCGTGATATTTGGGAAAAAAGCAACTTCGATATGAGTCCGGGCAACGTCGTCGAGGACATCTGCTGGGCAAGAGAAGTACAACAGAAGGGTTACAGCATCGTCTACGAGCCAGAAGCGCCGATGATCCACTATCACAACGAAAGCCTGAAGCGTTGCTATCGCCGCAGCCGTACCGAAGGCTACGGCCTGATGTACACCGGCATCTATCCCAATCCATTGAAGGCACTTATCACCGCATTGATCAAGGACAAGATAACAGATTCCCTATACCTTCTGCCTCGCCCAAAATACTGGCATTGGCTGTTTTACGCGCCTTTTTGGAATATCGCGCGAAACTTTGGACTTTACGCGGGCATGATGAGGTTCAGAAAAGATGGCAGAAAGCCGATGTTTGAACTCACCGGAAATAAACTCTGGGGTGATTAGCACTTTCTCCCCTTGTGTACGTTAATACTCTATATTGCATTGCCGTATTTGATACGAACATTCGGAGAAAAAACATGAAGACAGTTCTTCTGTGCGGAGGCAAGGGAACAAGGTTGCGCGAAAAGACCGAAAGCATCCCCAAGCCGCTCGTCGAAATCGGCGGATACCCAATCCTGTGGCACATCATGAAAATGTATTCCCATTACAACCATCACGATTTCGTCCTGTGTCTGGGATACCTTTCCGAGCGAATCAAAGAATACTTCGTCGATCTCGCTTCGTATAAAACCAGAGACTTCCAACTAAAAACAAATGCTGGCGGCGACCCGAAAATTACGCCACTAAGCGCCGCCCGCGACGACTGGGACATCATCTTCGCCGAGACCGGCGAGGAGACGATGACCGGCGGTAGAATCAAACGCGTCGAAAAATACATCGACGACGATCTGTTTTTTGTAACCTACGGCGATGGCGTATCCGACATCAATATCAACGAATTGCTTAAATTCCACAAATCTCACGGACGCATGGCCACGGTAACTGTAACCCTGCCGCGCACGAGTTTCGGAATGCTCAACATCACAGATGACAACATTGTTACTGGTTTCCAGGAAAAACCCAAGATCGAATCTTTCGTAAATTGCGGTTTCTTTGTTTTCAACCGCAAAATATTCGACTACATGAGCGGCGATGATTGCATCCTCGAACGCGACGTCCTGCCCAAGATTGCTGCGGAAGGCGAATTGATGGCCTACCGGCATCGAGGCTTCTGGGACTGCATGGACACCTACAAAGACAACGTAACCCTTAACGAACAGTGGGCCAAAGGCACAGCACCGTGGAAACTGTGGTCCGAATAACCTCATAAAAAAAATAGAGAGCGAACAATGGCCAACAATTCATTCTGGCACAACAGAAACGTATTCGTAACAGGCGCAACCGGCCTTCTTGGTTCATGGCTCGTCGACGACCTGATTGCTCGCGGCGCAAACATCGTAGCGCTTGTCCGCGACAACGTAACAAAATCGCTGTTATTCAAATCGGGCAACATAGATCGCATAACGTCGATTCGCGGCTGTCTGGAAGATTATCTCACGATTGAGCGCACGCTTAACGAATATGAAATCGACTCAATATTCCATCTCGGCGCCCAGACCATCGTCGGCACGGCCAACCGTTCGCCGCTGCCCACTTTCGAAGCGAACATCAAAGGGACGTGGAACGTGATGGAGGCCGCACGGGTCAGCAAACTCGTCAAGCGCATCATCGTCGCGTCTTCCGACAAGGCCTACGGCACGCAGAAGGTATTGCCGTACACAGAAGATGCGCCGCTTATCGGCCGCCATCCGTATGACTGCTCAAAATCCTGCACCGACCTTATCTCGCAGGCTTACGCGAACACCTACAATATGCCAATAGCAATCACGCGTTGCGGCAACCTGTACGGCGGCGGTGATCTGAATTTCAACCGCATCGTACCCGGAACTATCCGCTCGATATTTGAGGGCGAAACGCCGATTATCCGCAGCGACGGCACATTTATCCGCGACTACTTCTACGTAAAAGACGCGGTCAAGGCCTACATCGCACTAAGCGAAATGCTGGGCGAGGAAGGCGGCGGCAAAGTCGCTAATGGTGAGGCGTTTAACTTCTCACCGGAGATTCGCGTAACTGTGCTGGAGTTGGTTGAACTGCTTTTGAAACTGATGAAATCCGACCTCAAGCCCGTCATCCTCAACGAGGTTAAGGGCGAGATCAAAAACCAATATCTCGATAGTACCAAGGCCAAGACAATGCTCGGCTGGAAGACACAATGGACTTTTGAAGAGAGCTTAATCGAGACCATCGAGTGGTACGTCGACTTCTTCAAGGGAGGCACAAAATGATAGAAGGCGTCGCAATTAAAGAACTACGCCAGATTCCCGACCATCGCGGCAAGATTGGACATATGCTGCGTATCGATGATGAGATGTTTGACCAATTCGGCGAGGTGTATTTTTCGCACTGCTACCCCGGAATCGTCAAGGGCTGGCACTATCACAAAATCCAGACGGACAACATTACCGTGGTTCACGGGATGATGAAGATCGTCCTCTACGATATGCGCAAAGACTCCCCGACACACGGCGAAGTCAGCGAATACTATACCGGCTGGGACAAGCAAATCCTCATCAAAATACCGCCCGGCGTGGTTCACGGATTCAGCGCTGTCGGTATAACGACCGCGATTGCGGTGAACTGCTGTACGCATCCGTACATGCACGAAAATCCCGACGAGTACCGTATAGACCCGTACGACAACGATATCCCCTACAACTGGGCGATCAAGAATGGATAAAGCGCTCAGTGTTCTGATTACCGGGGCATCTGGTTATCTCGGCGGCAACATCGCGCAATTTTTGCTCGAACGGGGCCATAAGGTCAGGATCACCGATCTGCATACCCACGAACAACTCGCAGAGTGGGCTTCGCAATTCGACCTGCGACATGCCGACGTTTTGCAGCCCGAACAACTCAAGGGTATCTGTGATGGCATCGATGTGGTAATCCACTGCGCGGCGATGAACGAGGTGTTTTGCACGCAGGAGCCTGAAAAGGCGCTTCTCATCAACGGCTACGGCCCGCGCAACATGCTCGCCGAAGCCGTCGAAGCAGGCGTCGGACGATTCATATACTTCTCGACGTTTCACGTCTACGGCAAACCAAGCACCGCCATAATATCCGAGCAAACCGTGCCCTGCCCCACCCATGACTACGCAATCACGCATCGTGTGGCAGAGATGTATTGCGAGCAGTTCATGGAACGACATCCGATACGCTGCATCGTGCCGCGATTTGCCAACGGCTACGGAGCGGCGCTGCACAAGGCAGTAAGACGCTGGACTTTGGTGCACAACGACTTCTGCAAGCGTGCCCACGAAGAAGGTCGCATCGTTCTGAAATCCAAAGGGACACAAAAACGTGACTTTGTTGCGATGAGCGATATCATGCAGGCGGTGGCGTTGTTTACCGAGCTGCCGGACGAAAAATTCGAGCATATGATCTACGATGTGGGTGGCGAAAATCCTGTCTCGATCCGCGACGTTGCGGATTTGGTCGCAGAGGTTTATGAAAAACGCTATGGCAAGCCGCTCAAGATCGAATACGCGCCCAATGTTTTGCCAGCGGATATCGCAATCGATTTTGAGTTCAACATCGACCGGCTAAAGGCGCTGGGCTACGCCCCAGAAGCTAACATGCACGAGGAAGTCGACAGAATTTTCCAATTGTTGGATCAATAAATGTATAGCGGAGGGATATTGTGCGCAAATTGCTACGCGTAATATGCATATTACTATATAGATTAGCTGGCATACACCTACCCGAAGCATATAGCAAAATGAACATATTCGGGATTGCTGGCTTCAGGGATTTCCTATGCAGCAAAATAGTTAACAAATGCGGCAAAAATGTTATCTTCTGCAGCGATCTGGAATTCTCCTCCAATATTGAGATTGCCGATAACTCATCCTTAGGCAAGGGAGCATTGATTGAAGCAGGGATAAAAATTGGTAAAAACGTCATCGTTTCAAGAGAAGCCCTGCTCTACACAACTGCCCACTTGTATTATGAAGAGGGATGCCGAGGTGTTAGATTTACGCCTAAGGTCATTGAAGATTGTGTGCACATATGTTCACCCGCCATTATTTTGCCAAATTGCAAACACATTGGACACGGCGCAATAATAGCTGCAGGCGCAGTCGTAACAAAGGATGTACCGGAAATGGCTTTGGTCGCAGGAGTACCCGCCAAAGTCGTTGGCTCGCGCAAAAATACTTACCAGGAAGCGATGGATCGCGGCGAAAAAGTAACTCATCGCTCAATCGTAAAAAAGATCAGAAGAAATGAAGCAAAGCGGGCAAGGCTTCTAAGATCACGTACAGATAACACCAAAATTGAATAATGAGGAGTTATCTTTTATTGCAGTTAGACGGCATTGACTCACACATCAACCCAACACCACCCATATACGCAATTCCAAGCGCCTGAAATTCGGGAGAACGAGAAAGCGTTCTAATCTGAGTCCCCCGACGTAATTGCATGCCTAGCCCCTCTGCCGGTATCGGCTGGGGACAAGTAATTTCATCAATATAGTCAAGCCGGGAAATCTGGCGTTTTGGAAATAATGAACTTCTTCCTGCCCAAAAAGCCCCCAAAGCCTCACCCCAACTCCGGTCGCTACCACGCATGCTAGAAGGGTAGCGACGAATAACCCGATCAGGCCCCACTGCGCCCCAGATTGGCCAATATCTCTCATTTCGAACATCCTATCCCACAACCATCTCATTGGCCAAAGCAATAAAATAAAAGATGATGCAGCAATGACGCGGAAAAAATATGCAACGGGGAAATGGAGTCTGCCCATAAGCCTGCGTCCTACAATCAGGACCAATGGTTCCAGCAGTAGAGTCCGCAAAATAAACACCACAATAATAGCATATAATGGGCTGGTGTGACCAACATATGGCAGTTCTTTCCAGAACAATATTCCCACCACCACCATAGCGATCGTGAAGACGCTAACTAGTATCCTTACCGGAATCAAATGCTGAGCTTTTTCGAGCATGTTTAGAGCAGCGCTCATCGGTGTGGTCGCAATGATGCTGACGAACAGGACAAACGCGACTCTACCCAACTGACCAGAAGCAACACCTTTCTCCTGGTAGATGAACCTCATTATCTTGTCCATAAACACAATACTACCAAACGCAATAGGTAGAAGCATAATCATGATTAACTTATAATATGACCTTATGAGTGATGGCAGACGGGAATTGTCCTTCGAATATGCGCGTGTCAGTGCCGCCATAATCAAGCCCATAATAGGTATAAGGATAATCATCATTCCTTGTTCCGCAACCTCCACCGCCAATCCAAACACCCCCGTCATCTCTTCGCCCAGTATAAAAAAAACCACCACAATAACTGCCGTCTTCGCACTTAGCAGACTTATGACCATGTTGCCAAGGTAGGCTCCGGAGTATCGAAAGATGAGGTAGGTGGATATCTCGTATTTTTCACGTTCCGCCTGCTTTGCGCTAGCCTGTTGAACTTGCTTGCCAAGCCGCTTTATAACAGCAAAATAACAAAGAATCATCATCAGATACACGAAGGCTTCGGCCATAATGGCGCCCGCCACACCGAGATCGAGAATGTATAGGAAAAGATAAGCCGTAAATGGAAATGTAAGAGCACAACATACTGAAACAGTGGCAATAAAACGAACCCAATAATGCGCCAAAAAAAACTGGCGCACGGTCTCTTTCCAGATCATGAGAGCCGCCCACACGACCATAAGCGCCATAAGAGCCGGGCCAATATTACTCGAGCGTTTAAGAAGCAATCCGAAGATTGGGAAAGCAATCAGCATCAGAATTATCGAAATCGCCTGATAGGAAAAGCATTTTTTCAACAGCCGTTTATGCCCATAAACACCACCCTTTTCAGCAAGCTCAGAAGTAAAACGAAGCACCGTATAATTCAGTCCCAAACTACCTAACAACCAAGCATAAAGAAAGCAGGTTTTGAGAAAAGTGTACTCCCCGAACTGTTGCTTCGAAAGGAATCTGACTATAATTATGCTGGCAACAAAGACTGAAGCGGTCACCAACATACGCGAGCCTATGTTCCACGGAGCCATTCGCGTCAGTGCGCCGGTAACGGTTTCACTCTTGCCAGGAAGCGTGTTTTTTTGTTGTTTATCGGTAATAAGAAAACTCCCACAATCACAAAAATGTCCCCATCTTCTAATGCATCATCTCGGGGATTATATCTCATAAATTATTTAGTCGAATTGGAAATGGCAACAACAATGCAAAGCAACGCTTATGCTCCTATGGCTTTGCATCAAGCAGAAACTACCGAACTCTAATAACAGCATAATCGGCAGAGTGATGTGGATTCTGGATTGAATTTCAGCCATGATCGGGTTCGTGCTTTTGTTTCGCAAGTTTGCGCCAGTATGCAATACGTTTCGATATTTCCCGCTCGAAGCCGACCTCTGTGGGGTTGTAGAAAACCTTGCCGGAGATTTCATCAGGCAAAAATTCCTGGCCGGAAAAAGCTTCCTCCGTATCATGATCGTAGACGTAGCCTTTTCCGTAGCCGATATCCTTCATCATCTTAGTCGGTGCATTGCGGATATGCAGCGGAACCGGCAGAGGCCCGCTGTGACGCACTTCCGAACGAACGCGCTTGAAGGCAGTGTATATCGAATTAGATTTCGGTGCGGTCGCCAGATAAACCGCCAGCTGCGCCAGCGCGTTGTCGCACTCCGGCAGCCCGACGAACTTCACCGTCTGCATCGTCGCAATCGCCAACACCAGCGCCTGCGGATCAGCATTGCCGATGTCCTCGGAGGCAAATCTAACCATCCGGCGTACAATATATAATGGATCCTCGCCGCCCTCGATCATCCGCCCCAGCCAGTACAGTGCCGCCTGCGGTTCGGAGCCGCGCATCGACTTGTGAAGCGC
>CAYSUZ010000057.1:0-7461 GCA_964434335.1 uncultured Planctomycetota bacterium
GACAACACCGACCTGGCCCGCAAGCACATCGAAGTCATCAACCGCAACGTAGGCAACTGCCGCAAGATCATCCAGGGGCTGCTTACCTTCGCGCGCAAACAGCCGCTGCACAAGGAATCAATCGACATCAATGCCTGCGTCCGCGAGGCCATAGCAATGTGCCGCCATCTGATAAAAAAATCCGGCATCGAACTTGTCGAGCAATTAGATGAACGCTCGCTGCCACTCTCAGGCGATCCCGTTCAATTGCAGCAGGTCTTTATCAACCTGCTCACCAACGCCACACACGCCATGCCCAACGGCGGCAGCCTGACAGTTACGACCGGCAAGCGCATAATGCGCGACGGCAAGATCAGGATATTCGCCGAATTCCGCGACAGCGGCTCTGGCATGAGCGCCGATGTTCTGGAAAAGGCGTTCGACCCGTTCTTCACGACCAAAGAGCCGGGCGAAGGTACGGGACTCGGACTGGCGGTTTCGCTAAGCATCATCGAAGTTCACGACGGCGAGATCGGCGCACAAAGCACCCCCGGCGAAGGCTCGGTATTTTCGGTGCTGCTGCCGACATTACAAAAATCCGCCGCGAATACGGAGGAAGAAATTCCGACGCTGATACAGAACTCCCCGAATCAGGCGAACTGACATGGCACAGCCCAAAGCAAAAATACTCGTTGTCGATGATGCGCCCGACATGATCGAGGGCCTCAAGCACATCCTCACAAAAAATTCCTTTAGCGTTCTCACCGCCAACCGCGCTGAAAAAGCACTGCCGATTATTGAAAGCACCGAGATAGACATGGTCATTTCGGACGTGCAGATGCCGGGGATGAGCGGGATCGAACTGATGGACAAGGCCCACGAGATCAAGCCCGACCTGCCGTTTCTGATGATCACCGGCTTCGCCAGCGTTCAGTCGGCGGTACAGGCAATGAAAAAAGGCGCGTACCATTACGTCTCCAAGCCATTCAACAACGACGAAATCCTGCTCTCGGTCAATCGAGCACTCGAAGCGAAATTGATGCAGAAGGAACTCGAAGAGCTGCGCCGAAAAGTCCGAGGCGACTCGCAATGGCTGGGAATAATTGGGCACAGCGAAAAAATGCGCGGGATTTTTGAACTCGTCCAGCGCATAAGCAACTCCAGCGCCTCGGTTCTGATTCAGGGCGAATCCGGCACGGGCAAAGAACTAATCGCGCACGCCATTCATCGGTGCAGCCCGCGCAACGATAAGCGCTTCATCGCAATCAACACCACCGCCCTACCCGAAACACTGCTGGAAAGCGAGCTTTTCGGTTACTACAAGGGCGCGTTCACCGGCGCGGATGCCGACAAAAATGGTTTGTTCGTAGAGGCGAGCGGAGGAACACTTTTCCTCGACGAAATCGGATCGATGCCGTTGTCGTTTCAGGGTAAACTTTTGCGCGTGATCCAGGAAGGCGAAGTTGTGCCTCTGGGCGGGAGCGAGCCGATAAAAATCGACACGCGCATTATCTCCGCCACCAACTCCGATCTCAACGCTGCGGTCAACGACAATCGGTTCCGCAAGGACCTGCTCTATCGGCTTAACGTAGTCGAGATAGACCTGCCGACGCTGCGCGAAAGAATGGAAGACGTGCCACTGCTGACTTCGCATTTCATCAAAAAATACTGCCGACAAAATGATGTGCCTACGCGCCCGGTAACCCCGCCGGTGTTAAAGATGTTCCAGAATCATAACTGGCCGGGCAACGTGCGCGAACTTGAAAATGTGATACACCGGGCCGTTGCTATCGACCACGATGAGAAGATCGACGTCGATGACATCCGCATAAAAAAACTACCGTCCGAGCCTGCGGGCGAAGACGGCATCTACTCCATGCCCTACAAAGACGCCAAGCAGAAACTGCTCGACGACTTCCAGGAAAAATACGTCAGCGAACTGCTCGACCGACACAACGGCAATATCCAGAGAGCCGCCAACGCATCGGAACTGACACGCGCCGCGATTTACCGCATCAAGAAACGCCTCGACATCTGAGGAGGGAATTATTTTCGCAGCAGCGGCCGCAAGTCTATCGTGCGGTATTTGCCGAGCGCGGCGGGAATGTCTCCGACGGAGAGGTGGAGAATACGATCCTGCGGAATGATAACCATTGCCTGAAGATTGATCATCGGAATGTAGACCTGTTTTATCGCATCCCTGACCAAAGCAACGTCCGCCCTGCCACGAATCGCTTTTGCAAGCCGACATAATTTTGAATAGCGCTGGTCGATGGTTGGTGCGCCTGTGTCTTCGCCGTAATTGTTGGCACAGACGAGCACATCTTTGTCTGGGTGGCGAACGCGGAAATGCTTCGGACCGCGCTCCACGATTATCGCGCCGCTTTGGTCGGCAATAGCAAAGTTGTAAGTAATGGCAATAGGAGTATCGCGCAGGATTTTTTCGGCCTCGGCCAGATTCGTAGCCTGCTGCACAATCTTCCTGATAGTGAGCAACGAAGACTGCGATTGAAAATCGCTCTCGCCGTCAAAGCTGAGCAGTATCGCCACAGCCAAACCCTTTTCGTTGATCGCCGTTGCGGTACCAATCATCCCCGGCCAGCCTATCGAAACAAAGGACTGGGCGTTTTCGGGATGATAAACGGTCAGCAGGTTGTAGTTCTGCAAGAGGCCCAGCGCCGGGAAATCCAGATTGCGCCCCATAATGGTCTTGCCATCACGAGAAGCATCTTTGCCAAAACACACGGCGGTGCACTGCGGCACGAAGTCGCAGTGGAAGTCCACGAAAAGGTTGACCAGGAGCAGGTCGTCCAGCGGAATGTTCGATGTGGCGCTCATGCCACGCAATTCTTCGACATACGATTCAGGGATGTAGGGCCGCATGGTGCTGACGCGGCTGCGCGCGGCTACTTTTTTGTCGGCATCGGCGTAAACAAATCCGATATATTCATCAACCATGATTTGTATCTGTTGGCGACACAAATGCCCGGCCTGTCGGCCCATCTCGCGCGGTGTCCCTCGCAATATAAGCACCGGCAATCCGTCTACAAAACGAAGTTCGCCGTTTTCGAAAGTCCCTGCAACAAACGGCACTGGTTCATGTCCAGCACGCAAATAAGGCGGCAGTTCGACTACTTCGCAGCCGAAATAAACACCACTCACCGCCAGAAAAACCAGCAGCGGCAAAAAGACCAATACCCTGATTATCATTCGCTTCATATGTTGCGCACCGTTAATATTTTATCAGGCAGAAGGGATCGTACTTCGCAATTTTCTCGCGCCCGTTGAGGAATGCCAGTTCGATAACAAAAGCCACGCCCGCGACTTCGCCGCCCATCCGCTCGACCAGATCGCAGCATGCCGCCATCGTTCCGCCGGTCGCCAGCAAATCATCTACGAGTAATATCCTGGCGTCTTTTTCTACGGCGTCAACGTGCATTTCAAGCGTGTCAGTGCCGTATTCCAACTCGTAGGTAGCCTTTTCGGTTTTGTACGGCAGTTTGCCCGGCTTGCGCACTGGCAAAAAACCAGCGCCGAGTTCGCAGGCTATCGCAGCTCCGAAAATAAAGCCCCGCGCTTCGGCACCGAGTACGTGGGTGATTCCTGCATTGCGAAATTTATCGGCGATGCGCACAACGGACTCGCGCAGTGCTTCGGGGTCCTGCAAAAGCGGTGCAATATCCTTAAAGACGATTCCTTCTTTTGGGAAGTCGGGGATATCGCGAATGTATTTTTTCAGATCCAACATGAACGTTCCTCTTTGTAATTGTTATTTTGTTTTTTTCGACTTGCTGGTTTTTTTGGCCTTGGCCTTCTTTTTCGAACGCAGACTGCTTTCATTGAGATCGTCACGCCGGATATAAACTATCGTCAAACCCGTCGGGGGCATCTTTTCGGGCTGGGGCTCAATATAGGTAACCACGCCATCGGTGACGAATTTGTCTAAATACGAGCACATAAGCTTGACGGACTTGTCGCTGGCTTCGTGGAGAAAACGCACTTCGATGCGTTTCATCCGCAAGGCATCGGCCAATCCTGACGCGATAGCATTGCGAGCTTTTTGCGGCGTCAGCGGTTTGCCGTCAGGATTAAGATCAATCTCGAAAGGCGTTCGCGGCGGAACCCGCACAGCGACAGCGCCCTTCATTCCCGGAGAGCGCATTTGCATCCAACGTTTCTGAAGTTTGCGCAGCGCATCATTTTCTATCTGACGCACTCGTTCGCGGGTAAGGCTGATAATCGCACCGATTTCGCGCAGGGTGCGCGGCGGTCGGGAATCAAGCCCGTAACGCATTTTGAGTATCAGCGCCTCTCGCTCGTCAATCGCCGCGAGCAGCTCTTTTATCTTTTCGCTCTCTTCCTGATTGAAGATATTTTTTTCAGGCGAGTCGGCGGAGAGGTCTTCGAAACCGGTTTCGAAAACCGGAATGAGTTCGAGACTGATAGTCTGCGGAACGTGCGATGCGCGCATCATTTTTTTGATCACACCTACGTCGTGCGGCGGAATGTCGAGTTCGGCAACGATTTCGTTGACCGTAGGCTGGCGGCTGAGTTTGTTGCGCAACTCGCCGGATGCGTTTTTCCACTTGGTGATTATCTCGACCATGTAGGAAGGGATGCGGATCGTCTTGGCGGTGTTAATGATGGCACGTCGGATTGCCTGGCGAATCCACCAGGTTGCATAGGTGCTAAAACGCAAGCCCTTGCCGGACTTGCGGCTTTTTTCGGCCTCGGGGGTATTGCCAACGGGAACGTGATCGGGATCGAAGCGCTCGACCGCACGAAACAATCCAAGATTGCCCTCCGCGATAAGGTCGAGAAAGGCCATGCTCTTGGCGCGCTTACGATATTCCTTGGCGATACTCACTACGAGCCTGAGGTTGGCGCGGATCATCATATCGCGCGCTTCGCGGTCGCCTTCGGCGACAGCTGCGGCCAGTTCGCGCTCCTGCTCGGGCGTAAGTAGATCAATATGCCTTATATCGTTAAGGTAGGTCTCTAGATCATCGGAGATGATGGGTATGCCCTCCTGTTTAACGACTGAATGACTCGATTATATTGATCATCTTCGGTTTTTCAAGTTATTTGCCGCAATCTATCTCGGCGGCCAGTTTTTCGGCAAGCTCAAGCGCGGCGTTTTTGTCATCCAAATCGCCTTCGAGCTGCTCGTCATAAACGCGACTGAGTATAACCGAAAATATCGGTCCGGGGATCATGCCTAAGTCTATCAGATCGCGACCGGATAGCAATGGTCGGGGTTTTAACTGCTCGCGAGTATACTCTTCGAGGCTCTTGATGCAAAACTCGTAATCGCTAACGTCGCCGTTGCTGGCGCGGGCGTCGGCATAGCATAGCGAAGCCAGTTTGAGAAATTGCTCCGAGGCCAAAAGCTTCTTGAGTGTGCTCTTGCGCATATGCTTGGCGTCCTTGAAGGTCATGTGTTTCTTGACCAGCCAACCTACGGTATCCGTCGCGGCGCGCGACATTTTGAGCCTGCTGCAAACAGCGCGAGCCATTTTCTCGCCCACAAATTCATGCCGCCAGTATCGCATACGATCGCCAGCGATCTCGAACGTCGGAGGTTTGCCGATATCGTGGAGCAAAGTGCCCATCGCCACATCGAACGAAATGTCATCAGGCAGGAAACTCATACTCAAAAGCGTGTGCTTGAATACGTCGCCTTCGGGATGAAAATTCGGCGGCTGCTCGACGCCCTTCATCACGCTGATCTCTGGCAAAATCCGTTCGAGCAGACCCGTAGAGTCCAAAATCTTCAACGCCTCCACACGCGACGGATCGCAGAGCATCCGCCCAAGCTCGGCGCAGATGCGTTCGGGGCTGACGGTGAGAACTTTGTCGGCCATTTCCACGATGGCGGCGTGTGTTTGAGACTCGATCTCGAAACCGAGCCTGGAACTAAACCGCACCGCCCTCAAAAGGCGCAAGTGATCTTCGGCGAAGCGCTCGCGCGGATCGCCGATGGTGCGCAGGATTTTTTTTTCGATATCCGCTTTCCCGTCGACGTAGTCTATTATCTTGTCGTCGAGCGGATCGTAGAAAAGACCGTTAATTGTAAAATCGCGGCGCTGCGCGTCCTCGCGCGGGCTGGAGTAGCGGACTTCGTCGGGCCGACGACCATCGGTATACGAAAAATCGGAGCGAAAAGTCGCAACCTCGACGTGGCAATCGTCGATCATCACGACCACAACACCAAAACGCGCGCCGACTTCGACGGTGCGGCGAAACAGCGCAACAACCTCTGCGGGCAGTGCATCCGTAGCAATATCGTAGTCCGCAGGTTCACGACCCATAATCATATCGCGCACGCAACCGCCCGCAAAATAGGCCGCGTGGCCCGCCTCGTGCAGTCGCTGCAGGACCTGCATCGATTTATTTTTCATTTGTTCCAACATAGAGTCCAAATCTGTCACTATCCAAAAGAAAAGTCAAAAGCACATATGTGCCGATAGAGTTATTATATGGAAGTGCGAGAATATCGCTACGTAAACACTGCACAATATGACAAAAACTCTTAGAAATACGAACATTCCGTTCGGTTACGAACTAACGCTGAAGGTGCTGGGCGAAAGCGAGTCCCTTAGTGCGGAGAATACGCTTTTCGCGGCGCTAAGCGATCCGCATCCACAAACACAAGAACGGATATTCGACATCCTGATCAAACGCTCGTGGCAGAGCGTCGGGCCGCGCATTGTCGCATCGTATAACACCCTTACACCGTGTGCGCGGGCAAAAGTGCTGGAAAATATTGACGCGCTGGCGCCCTATCTAAAAAAATCGATTGAAGGCGAATCATCCGAGGCAAGATCAAACGCGCTTCGAATCATCTCCAACGCCAACCGTATTTCATTGCTGCCGCTGACTCTGGGGCTGCTGCGGAAATTCGAAGAGAGATACCGCAAGCGGGTCGAAAAGATTTTCAACAACAACGTAAGCGGCCTGCTGAATGTGCTGCATCATTCGAAGGCGGAACACTTCGAAGAATTGCCGCACGCAATCACTAGGGCGGCCAAGACGCTGCTGGCAACTTTGTCCGAGGCGCTGCGTTCATTCTCGAAACATCGCCTCCGCTGTGTAATCAGGGGTTTGCTGCGCATGGGCCGATCGGGACACATGACTCTGCTGCCATACTTCAACGAACAAAACCCCGAGATAGTGAAGGAGATTTCAGATATTTTATCGAATGAAGGCAATCCCGAAATGCAGCCATTTGTGGCGCTCCTGCTGACCAGCAAAAGCCCCGTCGCGGTTACGAAGGGAACGTATTTCTTTAACTATGCCTCGTCGGAATCCGTTGCACGCATTGCATCCGCTGTAATCAACCAGGCCAATGTCACAAAACTCGGCCAGGTCGAACAAAATCTCGGCAAAGCAAAATGGTGGAAAACCGTTACGAAATACGTCGGAGATTTTGACGCGGTCGCGCAGAAAATACTTCTCGATCAGATAAAGCAGCAAAATGTG
>CAYSUZ010000058.1:0-7413 GCA_964434335.1 uncultured Planctomycetota bacterium
TTCGCCGCCGGACCACTCGATAGTGCCGGAGCCTTCGACGGCGCAAAGTATTTCGAACCGCTCGGGCAAAACTTTCAGGCCCAGCGATTTTTTTACAAGCGTAATGGTTTCGATGTTGAAGTATTGGCAGTGAACGATATTGGCGTGTTCGTCTTCGCCGACGGTCGTAACAATTCCTGCGCCTTCAGGCCCGAAGTTGATCACGTCCAGCGCCTTGTCGATGTGGAGTTGGCGGGGCTTCTTGTCGAGGCCGACGCGGTTCCAGTCGTAGACGCGGTAGGTGGTGTCGGAGTTCTGTTGTATTTCTGCTAGCACGATGCCCTGGCCTATTGCGTGGATGGTGCCAGCGGGCAGGTAGACGATGTCGCCGGGTTTTACCTCAACACGACGCAGGCATTGTTCGAGCTGTCCGTTTTCGAGCCTCTCGCGGAATTTGTCTTTTGTTGTGCCCTCGACCGTGCCCAGCACGAGGCTTGCGCCGGGCCGGGCTTCGATAATGTACCAGGCCTCGGCCTTGCCCAGCTCGCCATCTTCGTGCTTGAGGGCGTAGTCATCGTCGGGATGAACCTGCACGGAGAGATCGTCGTTAGCGTCAATATATTTTACGAGCAGCGGAAACTTATCGCGGCAGTCTGCGGCCAGCGATGTGCCGAGGATTTCAACGGGGTATTGTTCGCACAGACGGCGCAGGTCCCATTTTGCTACGAGCCTGCCGTTTTCGACTACGCTGCAATCTTGTCCGTGGTCGGCTATTTCCCAAGACTCGCCAGTTGTATTTTGTCGCGGGATATTCTTGCCGAACAGTTTGCGCAGGCGACCTCCGCCCCACACTGTCTGCTTAAATATTTCATTGAACCGCAACGGGTATGCTTCGAAAGTATTCATAATCCGCTTTCAAAAAGGGGAGATTGAATCGAAGGTTATTATTATACTCTATTTCGCTGAGAGTGCAATGGACATTGAGCTTCGGCGAGAAAAGAACAAAAAAAATGACAACGAAAGCGCATTGCTTTTGATGTCATTTTCTAACCGTGCGGGATACGGCAGTGTAAGTGTAGAGGAGATTCCAGCATCTATCGATGTCCGGCAAACGACCTCCCGCACGGGCAGGAGTAAAATCGCAAATCATGTGCCAGAGGCCCGATTTTCAGGTTTTGACGTAAGATGCTGTGTCGCATGGCCTTGCGGTTTGGGCGATAGTTGCTGGGGATTTTTGAGTGCCTACGTTGCAGGCACTCTTGTATGCGGTGTATCCAAAGCAGGCAGTTTGAAGTGCCGAAAATTGGCAAAAAATAGTTGGTTATACGCTCCCGAGACAGCGCATGAGATTGAAAAACCATGACACTATGAAACATATCACTATGCCAGCAAAGACTTTATTGTTGAAAAATCTCTTGAGCATCGGGGTAACTGGCCGGTTGCGCAATAGGGATTGGGTGCTGAAAAATGCCAGTAGGGCGACTATCAAAAACGCGATTATTCCAAAGGGATTGGCGTTGAAAGCGCCAATTACGTTTGCGCGGGCCATATATGCCATGCTCGTCGTAAGGCCGCAAGCCGGGCAGGGCAAACCGGTTATGGTTTTGAATGCGCAGGGCAGGAGGTGGAGGTGGATGTGAGTGCCGTAGCCGCGTGAGTCGGGCTGAAGCCATGCTGCGGTGGCAATTGCCGCAATGCAGAGCAACAATAACGTTGTGGCGAGGCATCGATCACTCGTGGCGGCCACAACGATGTCGACTTTTTCAGCAGAACGCATCAAGCACCTCGGCGATTGAGCGGAACGCACGCGCCTTGATTTTGCCGCGCGGGGTTTGTGTTGTGGCGCTGGAGGGCGCAAAGACCGCTTGGGTAAAGCCGAGTTTTTCGGCTTCCTTGAGTCGTTGTTCGGCCATTGTAATTCCGCGCAATTCTCCGCCGAGGCCGAGTTCCGCCGCAAAAATGCAGTCAGCGGGCAACGGCTTGGCCCGTACGCTTGAGGCGATAGCCATCGCCAGACTCAGATCCATCGCTGGTTCGACAGCCTGAATGCCGCCGACGACGCTGGCGAAAATATCATTAGCACCCAGTGGCAGAGCGGCATGTCGTTCGAGCACCGCGATTATCATAGCCATGCGGTTGGAGTCCAGCCCGGAGGCGCGGCGCGTGGGCGAGGCGAACGCACTTTTCGAGACCAGCGCTTGCACCTCGACCAGCAGCGAGCGGCTGCCTTCGATGGTGGCGGCAATGGCATTGCCGGGTTGTGTCGCATCGCGTTCGGAGAGGAAGATTACCGATGGATTGAGCACTTCTTTTAGGCCGTCACGGGTCATCTCGAATACGCCGATTTCGTTGGTCGAGCCGTAACGATTTTTTATCGTGCGCAGGATTCTGTACGAGTGGAAGCGATCACCCTCGAAATACAGAACGCAGTCAACGAGATGCTCAAGCACTTTTGGCCCAGCTATCGCACCGTCTTTGGTGATATGGCCGACCAGAAACAGCCCGCACTCGCGGCGTTTGGCGGCGCAGATCAGCTCCATCGCGCAATTGCGGACTTGGCTGACGGTTCCGGGTGCGGCGGCGAGTTCGTGGCGGTGGATCATCTGGATCGAGTCGACGATGACAAGATCGGGTGCGACGGTTTCGATGTGGGCCATGATTGCGGCCAGAGAATTTTCGGCGACGACAAAGACGTGCTCCGAGTCCGCACCGAGGCGCGAGGCGCGCATTCGTGTCTGGCGCATCGATTCTTCGCCGGTTACGTAGAGCACAGTTCTGCCTGAAGCGGCAACGCTCTGAGCGGCCTGAAGCATGAGCGTGGACTTGCCAATGCCCGGCTCGCCGCCGAGCAGGGCGACCATGCCCGGCACTAGCCCGCCGCCGAGAACGCGGTCGAGTTCGCCGTTGCCGCAGGGCGTGCGTTGCTGGTCGCTAAGCGGTATTTTGGGCAGCGATACCGGCGTGGAGGTTGTTAGCGAAGTGCGCGCGAGACCACCCGCAGGTTGGGCGACGAGGAGTTCTTCTTCCATCGTTCCCCACTGACCGCACTCTACGCAGCGTCCGCCCCATTTCGGGGATTGTGCGCCGCAGTTCGTACACGAAAATATGGTTTTTGATTTTGCCATTTTGTGTGAAATATTCGGCGAGAAAAGTCGATAAAATAATACTCAATCCAATCAGTATATCACCAAGTCTTTCATCACCCAAGTCAAAATCCCTGCATTGCTCGGAACTTTGTGTTAGATAACGTAAGGAGACAAATATGAGCGCGAAGAAGATATTGGTTGTCGACGACAACGAAAGTATACTTGCTATTCTCAAGCTTTGGCTGGTTGGCGCAGGCTATGCGCCGGAGACCACTCCGCATCCCACCAAGGCCATACGCATGGCGCACGAGGGCGACTACGATCTGATCATTCTCGATGTAATGATGGAGGAGATGAATGGTATTGAGGTTCTCGAGCGATTGCGCGCTGATGAGCGCACCGCCAATGTGCCGGTTATGATGATTACCGCTCTTTCGTTCCAGCGCCACTTCAGCGCCGAGACCATTGAAATGTTCGATGATATTCTTGCCAAGCCATTCCACAAAGAAGAATTGCTCGGGCGAGTTGAGCAGGCGCTAATGGCCCGCCGCACGATAGCGAAATAATTTCGTTGGGATTATAGTCCGCTCTGAGCGGATTGCGCATCGTCGTCCAATGGTTGCGCTTAGCTTGGTTTTATATTGCCTCTATGCTTGTATGGTGTGGGGGCTTTTTGTTGAGCGCGAGTCTTGCGAAACAAAGTTTCCGCAGGCGCTACAAAAAACAACAAACCCTTTGCGTTGCTAATTCGTATACTTTGTTAGAAACGGATTCAAAGGGACTAATTATCAGGAGGATGTGTCATGAGTAAAAAAGGGAACCCCATCTCATTTGCAATTCTGTGTGCCTTGCTTATCGCCTGTGTCGCCGCGACTGGCTGCAAAACTTTCACCGGATCGTCCGGCCCGACGCTTGATCTCAAAGTCGGCATGTCGTGGGACGAAGCGCAAGCGTTGTTGGTGCGGGCGGGCGCAGAGGCCATCGGTCGGCAGTACATGCTGCGGTCCGATCCCGAACACCCTTATCGCACGTGTTTCTACTGGGATCTGCCCAATGGTACTCAGATTGCTATGTACGGCGACAAGGAGAAAGAGCAGGACGCCTTGACCGTTGTCGGCCTAGACGTTGGCGACTCCAATAAATTGAGCGGCAAGGGTGAAACATGGTATTCTGTCGAGGAAATTCACCTTGTGGGCAAGCGGATGAGCATCGTCGGGTGTGATGGCAATTATTTAGCCAAGGGCATGACGGAGAACGAGGCGCGCGCGGCAATCGAGCGCGCCGGTTTGCCGAAAGCGGACTCGTTGGGGGATCAGGAGCGCTATTTGCTGGATGCCGAACGCAAATGGTACGTAACTGTTGTTTATGTGAAGGATGCCGCAACGAATATTATTGCCAGGATTCAGATCGAAGCATCAGAGCAGCCTGGCGCGATCTTTCCCCACAATATCTTTGAGTGTGAATTTCTGCATCTCGACCGGCCAATGGCTAACTGGACGCGCGATTAAATGTGCTACGCGTGTTTTGATGCAACGGTAAGCAGATGGCGGGCGTTGTGGAATTGCACGAAATCCAGCGCTTCGTCCAGCATTGCCCAACGCCAGTCGGTGTGTTCGTCGGAGAGCGTTATGTCTTCGGTTTTCGCTTCGGCCAGGAAGTACGCGACTTCTTTTTGGTTCGCGCCGACCTTGTAAGTTATGACCTCGCGGAAATCCGGCACGATTTCAAGCGCTGCAATTCCACACTCCTCACGCGTCTCGCGCAGAGCCGCCTGCATCTCGTCCTCGCCGGGATCGATGTGCCCCTTCGGAAAATCCCAGTGCCCATGCGCGGCGTTTTTGATTAGCAGGAAACGCACAGCGTTGCCGTTGCGTCGAAAGAGGATAATGCCTGCGGATTTTTCCAACATGTTTTCCTCCATTATTCGATTTCCATTTCGAGGCTGCCGCTGCGATAGCCGTCCATATCGACGGCAACGAATTTGAAGCCCGTGTTCTTGATTTTCTCGACCAGATTTTCCTCCTCATCGCGCCTGATGAAAAGAGGGATGTCCCTGGGCAAGAGTTCGATGCGTGCGACCGCACCGTGATAGCGCACGCGACACAGCGCAAAGCCCGCCCTGTCTAAGATTTCTTCCGCCGCCTCGACCTGTGCAAGTTTTTCGGCGGTGATACGTTCGCCACAAGGGAGGCGTGTTGCCAGACAGGTCTGCGAGGTGCGTGCCCAATTTTCGAAGCCCGCCTTGCGCAGAGCCTCACGGATTTCGTCCTTGTGCAGCCCTGCCTTCAGCAGCGGATGCCGCACACCCGCTTCCTGCGCGGCTTGTAGGCCGGGCCGGTACTCATCGGGATCGTTGGCATTGGTGCCGTCGGCAATGTGGCGGAGGTTTTGTGCTGTGGCGATTGCGCGGATTGCGGCGAGCATTGTTTTTTTGCAGTGATAGCAGCGGTTGGCGGGATTTGCTGCGACGAGCGGCTCGGCAAGAATGTCAACCTTCACTTCGATGTGTCGTGTGCCGAACCTTGCGGCAATTTCGCGCGCGCGCTTGATTTCGCATTGGGAAAAAATGGGCGAGATCGCGGTGACCGCGACGCAGTTTGCGCCCAGCACTTCCTTGCACAGCATCAGCAAGAGCGCGCTGTCGACTCCGCCGGAGAGCGCGACTGCGATGCCTTGCATCTCGGCGATGATCGTTTTGGCGTGTTCGATTTTGTTTGCCGCGGTGCTCATTTTATCAGTATGCCTCGAAATTCTTCCGAACCTGCTGGGCGAACGGTGAAAATTTTTATTGGCTCAGCCTCGATGTCGCCTGTTGCGTACAGGCCGACTTTCACTGTCTCATCGCCTCGGCCCTGCGAATAGCGGGCGGTGATGCGGGCGGCGGTTGTGAGGTTGGCTTCGCTCGTTTCGCCACGCAAGATCGTTATTGGTCCGGCGAGATCGATAGCGCATAGTATCACGTCGCCGGACACCATGCAGGAGATGAGGCATTCGTTGTCTTGTTCGTGTCTGCCGACTACGGCCTTGGTGTGTGCGTCGAGTCGGAAATGCCGACCGGATTTGAGCAGATCCATGTCGGCGACCACAAACGGTGGGTGGTCGAGGACATCCTGGATTTTGACCACAAATGTGTTTTCGGTTAGCAGGCAGCCGCCAGCGGGGTTGGGGAATTCGGTCAGGCCGAATTCCTGCGCCAGCGCGAGTTGCTCCTTGCGTCCGCGCCCAGATATGCCCAGCATTTTTTCACGTTTGATCAAGCCGTCGCGTTCGGCGTTGGTGGGTGGCAGTATCTTGCCGCAGAGAGGCCTGACAACCAGACCGCCAACGCTGGCCCTGCTGTCGATCATATCCATCGCGTGTCGGCGCTGGCTCATGGGCCGCTGGCCGACGACTTCGCCGGTAATGACGAACTGCGCATCGATCTCGCGCATAAATTCCACGGCGCGGCACAGCATGGCGATGCGACAGTCGATGCAGGGGTTGAGGTTTTTGCCGAACCCGTGCGGCGGATTTTGCAGCAATGCTAATATGGTCTCGGAGGAGTTGCGCAGATGCATCTCGATGCCGAGTTCTCTGGCAGCCAGAGCCGCGCTCCCGTTTGTGGCGACATCCTTGCCATCTTTTAGGAACACCGAAACGAAATGCAGGCCAATCACATCAATGCCTTGCATCTGCATGAGCTTGATAGCGAGGCTGCTGTCGAGGCCCCCGGAAAGAAGCGCCACAGCTTTGGTCATCATGGTCTCCGTTGTTGAGGTTGTGTGGCAAACGGGCGCATTATACAGAAATTCCGTTTTTGCACAAACCCACGAATGCCGGGAGAGATGGATTTATGCGAAAAAATGCGCGAAATTCGTTGACTATGACCGGTAAATTTTATATAGTCGCCTCCTTTCGTCCGGCGAGGGCATTCTATGCTTGTGGATATTCTAACGATATTCCCAGAGATGTTTGCGGGGATTTTCGACCACAGCATTATTCGGATAGCCCGTGAAAAGGGGCTGGCGGATGTTCAGATGCACGATATTCGCGATTACTCGACGGACAAACACCGCAAGACCGACGATACTCCCTATGGCGGAGGCCCGGGGATGATAATGACGTGCGGTCCGGTGTTCGGCGCTGTGGAGGCTGTTGGCGAGCGAAGCGACTCGCATTTGGTGATGCTGACTCCGCATGGGCGGCCTTTTACGCAGGCCATAGCCCGCGAACTGGCGGCCGAAAAAGGGTTGATTTTGCTCTGCGGGCGCTACGAGGGCTTCGACGAGCGAATCAGCGATGGACTCAAGCCCGACGAGATTTCCGTAGGCGACTTTGTACTGAGCGGCGGCGAAATAGCCGCGATGGT
>CAYSUZ010000059.1:0-7373 GCA_964434335.1 uncultured Planctomycetota bacterium
CGCGGCCATCTTCTCGGTAGCGATAAGTTTCTCGCGGTAACGTCGCAACCCCTCCTGCATCCGATTGAACGCCGAGGCCAACGTAGCAATTTCGTCGCGCCCCTTCACCGGCACAAGCCGGTCGAAGCGGCCTTCGGCGATGTCTGTGGTCAACGAGGCCAACGCCTTGAGTCGGCGCGTGATGGTACGAGTAATCCAAAAACCTACTCCCAGAACCACCGCCAACGACGCCGCGCCAATAAACACCAGCATGCTTTCGGGCTGTGGCGGAGGCGGATCGAGCTTATGAGCATCAATGATCAAAAAAACGCATCCCGCAGAGGCGCTTCGCGTTTCGGCAACAATATAGTATTCCTTCGATCCAACCGTAACACGCTTGATACCAGTCGACGCGCCAGAGCGCGGCGGCACAAGATACTTAACAAAATCCTGCACTTGCTTGTCGCTAATTGTTTTATTTTGCGGATCGCCGTTTTCGTCGGTCAGAACGATTTGACCTTCGAAAAGCGGGTTGATGATTTTGAGGAATTCATCGTTTTTGGGAATGTTAATTTTTCGTTCGAGGATGGTTTTAACGCGCCGGACTTCGAGCTTCATGCTCATTTCGCGGTCTTCAATGCGAGCATCACGACTGCCCATGTTCGCACCGAGACGCGCCGAAACTGTGCCCGCAACCGCGATGGCAACGATCACTAATAGCGCGTAAGGCAAAATTATCTTGTATTGGATTCCCAAAGTCGATTCCCGTTTTCATATATATGTGGGCCACGGTTCAGATGACAGACTGTTGCCAACCGCATACCGAATTCACCCGAAAACAGTATAATATACGCCGCAAGCATGTCAACTGTGAGACGTTATGGAGAGTAACATTGACAGAACGGTGGATAAATATATAATCAATCCTCTAAAGGGGGCGCATGTCTCATTTCTGAAGGTGGTGTATGAACAGTTCCAGCAAAGGCAACGCATCGGGCGGACGCATTCCCGATTCAGCCCGCACAACAGTCGACGACCTCCAAAAGCGGGGAGTCAAAAAGGTCAGCGTCCTGACGCCCGACAAGATCAAGCAAATGATCGAGCGGCGTGCTGCGGAGATGATGGAGGCCAACAAGGCCCGCATCCTCGAAAAAGCCCAGCAAAAACTCAACCTGCTGGCCGCGCAAAACAAGCAATCCCGCGAAAAACTCGAAGCCCTGACCGAGCGACTCGGACACTCACAGCGTATGCTCGAAAACGAACGCTCCAAATCGTTCCAGCAGGGCACAGAATCGCAGAAAGCCGTAATCGACCGCTACCAGGACGAGATGCTTGCCCTCAAGTCACGGCTGCGCGAACTCGAAGCCGAAAACTCGGTACTCCTGCGCACTACAAGCGAACACACGCAGGACATGATGACGAAATACCGCCAGCAAATCGAGGAGATGCTCGAAGATATGCGACTGCTGCGCGAAAATGCGCCCGACTCGCGCACAACCGATGCCGGCAACGAAATCCTGTTGCAATATCGTGACGAAATCCGCCAGATTCGCCAGCAAATCTCGCAAATTGGTGGGTCATCGCATCCAAGCAATGAAATCGACACCGACAAGATGGCAGCGGCTATCGAAGCAAAAATCGCGGTTCGCCTGCAAGACAAAATCGGCACGTCGAAAAAAACCGACCACGTCCCGCCCAAGGAAGTTGTGCTGGATAACCTCTTCAAAGACATGCCGGAAACCAATGCGAAAATGGTGAAAATTCGCCAAAACAAAGGTATCTCAATAAGCAATGACCTAGGCAAACTAAAGGGGTTTCAAGAAGGCCGCGAGGATCTCGAAATCCGTAGCGATGAACTCGACACCCCACAGGACAAATAGCGCCAAGGAGAGTCGGCGATGGAAGAAGCAAAAAATAACCGCACAAACAAAACTCAGGGCGACGCGAGCAAATTCGTCCCGCTAAACCGCAAGCCGGGCCGCGGGCTCGACATCGGCACCGCTAACCTCGTTAGCGCCTCGCATGCCGAAAATAACGAAGTCATCATCCGCGCCCAACGCAACGCCTTCATCGACGTTGAGAGCAGCCCGTTTTCGCGCAACATGATGACCAAACTCGGCGTCAACTACGTAGTCAACAATGGCTCGCTGTGCGTAATGGGCGACCCGGCGTTTGAATTCGCCAACATATTCAATCGCTCCACGCGCCGCCCGATGAGAAACGGTTTCATCAGCCCCGAGGAGCAGGACGCCCTGCCAATGATCAAAATTCTGGTCGAGAGCGTCATCGGCAAACCCAGCGTAGAAGGCGAAACTTGCTACTTCTCTGTGCCAGCCGAACCGATCGACGCGGAAATGAACGTGATTTACCACAAAGGCATCTTCGAAGGGATCCTGCGCAGGCTGGGCTACACACCGCGCCCAATGATCGAGGGGCACGCAGTGGTTTTCTCCGAACTCGGCGAAGAAGATTTCACCGGCATCGGCATTTCATGCGGCGGCGGGATGTTCAACGTCTGCCTGGCCTACAAGACCGTCCCCGCAATCTCTTTTTCGATTGCGCGCGGCGGCGACTGGATCGATGAAAACGTTGGCCGCGTTACCGGCCTGCCGACCAGCCGCGCCACACTCCTCAAAGAGCGCGGCGTAAATCTGATGACCCCCAAGAACCCCACCGAGGAAGCGATAGCCATCTACTACCGCAACCTGATAAACTACACACTCGAAAACATTAAAAAAGAGATGACAACCTCGCAATCGATGCCCAACTTTCCCGATCCGGTAAGCATCGTGTGCAGCGGAGGCACCTCGCTAGTCGATGGTTTTATCGAAATTTTCCGCGATGAATTCGAGCGAATAAAATTCCCCATCGAAGTCAAAGAAATCCGGCGCGCAGCCGACCCGCTCAATAGCGTAGCACGCGGCTCGCTGATCGCGGCGATCTCCGAAAAGTAACTACCACCACTGAATACAGGCGACGAAAACATGGAAGCAACTTTTACTCAACGACAGAACATGCTCAAAAAAACCTTGCAGACACTGGGCAAGCAAGGCAAAACCCCGGCACGCGAGACAATGTTCCCTACCGATGTGCTGGAACTGATTATGTGGACATCGATCAGCGACAATCCTTTCAACCCCAACGTCAAGCGAGCTTTCAACAAACTCGTCAATGAATACGTAGACTGGAACGAAGTACGCGTAACCAGCAGCGACGAACTCGGCGAACTCCTGACCACCTGCAAACTCGAAGTAAGTCGCGCCATAAATATCAAAAACTCCGCACAGGCAATCTTCCATCGCGAAAATCGCCTTTGCCTAGATTTTCTCTCGCCCAAACGCCCTGCCGACATCAAAAAATATCTTAGCGAGATGAAAAACTTTTCCGATATCCAGATCGGCACTATCATGATACTCATCGCCGACAGCGATGACGTCCCGTCAACAGCAACCATTCGCAGAGTCGCGCAACGCATCGGCTTCGCGCTGGAAGACTCCACCGACAACGCCGTCAGGCTGATCTTCAAAAAGACCCTCCAGAAATCTCAGGGCTTCAACGCGTTTTATCTAATCGGCAAGCACGCACACACAGTCTGCAAAGAAGTCGGGCCGCGCTGCTCGACATGCAATTTGAATAATATCTGCGCATTCGGCAAAGAAAAACTTACTCCGAAAAAATGACCGGCCTTCTATTCCGCACAACACCACTGTTAGCCGCCATGCTACTGGCGGCAGCAATTGCGTGCGGCTGTGGCACGTCTCAAACCACAACGCCCGGCACTCCGAAAAAAACAAATCCGGCACCGTCCGGCTCCGTCGGCCACTTTGCAGCCGGCGTAGCGCTGGAGGAACAGGGCCGGATCGACGAAGCAATTCTGGAATATGAAAAAGCCTGGCAATGCGACCACGAAAGTGCCTTTATTGCTGTCCGACTGGGAGCGGCACTGTGGCGGGCAAATCGGCGCGAACAGGCCAAGCCACATATTATCGCCGCCGAAAAAGCCGCAGCCTCCGAACCGAAAATCGCGCTAAAACTCGCGCAATTTTATTTACACACAAACCGCTTCGAAGATACGATGCGAATGTGCACGATTTTGGCCGCTACAAAACGATACGAAAATGAAGCACACCACATCTCGGCAGAAGCACTGCTAAACAAAGACGAGCCAAAAAAGGCCGAGGCGCTGCTCGAAAAGCTCGTCCGCGTCCGCCACGAAAACCGCGACTGGATACTCCTGGGACGAGCGCGCGAAGGCCTGCGCCAACCATCTCGCGCTGCGGCGGCTTACGCGCACGCCGCTTCCGATCCAGCCGCCGCACTCAAAGCAATTGAGATTTACGCATCGCTGGGAAATTTTGCCAACGCTCTCGACATAACTCGCCGACATCTGTGGTTCATCCCACCCGAAACCAGCATCACCGGGATTGTATTGGCGTTGCCACCCTCACCAATCAGTTCCATCAATCCGTGGCATTGGAACCCCAAGGAACAAACACGCCGCAGTGTCCTGCGCAGCGCATACGTGCGCATCGCTTGGCACGCGTTAACGCACCGCAATTATAAAATCGCGCACAACGCACTGGCCGAGTCAATCGCACGAACCGGAGAATACGCTGAGGCGCACGAATTCATGAAAGCAATCAATGCAATGCAAAAAGATAAAACCAATCCAACTAATTCTTGAAAACAGTTCTAATCCGCGCTAAACTTTCGGTTGTCGTAATAATTTCGTCATAAATTCTAACAAGAAAAAGGTGAGGTATGGCTGGACATTCTCATTGGGCCGGAATCAAGCACAAAAAAGGCGTCACAGACAAAAAGCGCGGGAAACTCTTTTCCAAAATCGCACGCCAGATTATCGTAGCGGCCAAAGCTGGCGGCGGTGACCCGGATATGAACCTGACGCTTCGTTACTCCATCGACAAAGCCAAAGCGGCCAACATGCCCAAAGACAATATCACGCGCGCGATAAAAAAGGGTACGGGCGAAATCGCAGGCGTCATATTCCAAGAAATAATGTACGAGGGCTATGGAGCGCAAGGAGTAGCAGTTCTCGTGCAGGTGCTAACTGACAACGTAAACCGCACCGCCGCCGAAGTACGCAAAATATTCGAAAAGGGCGGCGGCAATCTCGGCCAGACGAACTGCGTGGCCTACATGTTCGATCGCAAGGGCATCATCACCATAGCAACCGAAAACGCCAACGAAGAAGAGCTAATGGAGCTGGTTCTGGAAAATGGCGCGGAAAATCTCGAGACCGTCGGCGATCATTACGAGATCACCGCACCGGTAAGCGATTTTGACGGGCTTAGAAAGGCAATTGAAGCAAAAGGTCTGGTAACCGACTTTGCCGATATGTCTTATATCCCGCAAAACACCGTACCTCTCGATGCAAAAACCGCCGCGAAGGTGCTACGCCTCATCGACAATCTCGAAGACAATGACGACGTACAAACCGTCTATGCAAACTACGATATCTCCGACGAGATCATGGAAAAACTCTGCGCCGAAGACTGATTCGGCGACAAAGGAAGCATAATAAAATGCACAATTCAAACGAATCGCATCACGACCACGGTGGAATAGAAAAACAAAAGAAGGGCATCAGCAGTTTTGAGATGCAGGACTCGGAGATCGTTTTTGAGGCGATAGCGCTCAAAGCTGGCGATTGTTTCGTCGATCTCGGCTACGGCGCGGGAGATTACGCAATACACGCCGCCGAAGCGGTCGGGCAAAGCGGAATAGTTTATGCGCTTGATCGTTGGCCAGAACTTGCCGATACGCTTAGCCAACGCGCCGCCGAAAAAAATCTCGAAAACGTCAGACCGCTGGTCTGCGATATTTCCGGCCCGCTGCCAATCGACGACAACGTCGCTGATGTGTGCTTCATGGCCAACGTACTCCACGGCTTCAATCTCGCCACCGACAGCGAAGCACTTTTCAGCAAAATCCATCGCATTCTAAAACCCGGCGGGCGCGTGTCGATATTGGAATTCAAAAAAGCAGACGAGTCTTCCGGCCCTCCAAAACACGTGCGAATCTCGGCAGAAGAAATCGCGGGAGCAATAAAACCGCTCGGCTTCGAACTCGTAAACGTAACAGATTTTGGGCGGACATATCTGGCGCAATGCGCCGTCGTGTAGTAACTCCCCGACATCTCTCAAAAGAAAAGCCGCCCCGAAACCGGGACGGCTTTGTTGTTGTCGTGAAACCGTGTTTAGAATTTGGCAACGGTCTTTGTATCGAGCTGCATAATAACCGCGACGATAAGTTTGAGCGCGTTGGCATAGTCGTCGGCATGGATGATGCCAGCTGCTGAGTGAATATAGCGCGTAGGCATACCGATATAGATCGACGGCACGCCCTCCGAATGCAGGTGAATGCGCCCTGCATCGGTGCCGCCGCCCGCCATGACCTGATACTGATAAGGTATTTTGAGACGTTCGGCAGTTTTGACGAACAGGTTACGCAGTTTCAAATTCGGAATCATTGAGTTGTCATACAGCGAAATCTGTGGGCCACCGCCGAGCTTGTTGGCGTCTTCGCCATCGCCACCTGGAATATCGCCAGCCAAACCAACATCAAGGCAAATAGCCACGTCTGGATCGACTACCGCCGCAGCGGTTTTAGCTCCGCGCAGGCCGACTTCTTCCTGAACGGTTCCAACACCATAAACGGTGTTGGGGTGTTTGCGGTTTTTGAGTTCGGCGATCACGTCCATAAACAACGCGCAACCGAAGCGGTTGTCATGAGCTTTGGCCATAAGATATTTTTTGTTGGCCATTTCGGTAAACGGGCATATCGGCACAATCGGATCGCCGGGTTTGATGCCGGTAAGTTTTTGGGCTTCTGCCCTGTCTTTGACGCCGAGGTCGAGGAAAAGGTTTTTGATCTCGATGGGTTTTTTGCGCTCTTCGGGCGAGAGTTTATGCGGCGCGGGCATGCCAACCACTCCGACAAAAGTACCTTTTTCGGTGTGGACGTTCATGCGCTGCGCGGGAATAACCGCAGGCCACCATCCACCAAGCGGAATAAATTTGACATAGCCGTCTTTGCTGATGTTTTGGACCATGAAGCCGACTTCGTCCATGTGGCCGGGCAGCATAATGCGCGGGCCGTTGACAGAGCCTTTCTTTTTACAGATAAGGCTGCCGAGTTTGTCGTGGCTGATATCCGCGTGGCCCTTCATCTCTTTTGCGATCATGGCCGAGATGTCGTCCTCATACCCCGGAAGGCCGTCGGCTTCAGTGAGCATCTTAAGCCAGTTCTTCGATCGTTGTTTCATAGTGTTCCTCCAGTTACGGCTTGCGAATTGATTTCGCAAGCGCCTTGATTATTTTGTCGCTGCGCACGCCGGTCGCGGTCAGGTGGCAGTCCGGCCACACGGAACGCGG
>CAYSUZ010000060.1:0-7368 GCA_964434335.1 uncultured Planctomycetota bacterium
GGTTCCAATCAAACTGCCGCCGCTGCCCAACAGGTTTCCTCGTCGAGCCAGTCTTTGGCCGAAGGTGCTTCCGAACAGGCCGCAAGTATCGAAGAGACTTCCGCCTCCCTTGAACAAATGTCGGCGATGACCAAACAAAATGCCAACAACTCACATCAGGCAAATGAACTGGCCAGGCAAGCCCGGGATAGCGCGGAGAAGGGCAATACCGAAATGACCAAGATGACTCGCGCTATCGAAGATATTCGTAGTGCTTCGGAAGAGACCTCGCGGATTATCAAAACTATCGACGAGATCGCCTTCCAGACCAACCTGCTTGCGCTTAATGCCGCGGTCGAAGCCGCGCGTGCCGGCGAGGCGGGCAAAGGTTTTGCGGTGGTCGCCGAGGAAGTGCGCAACTTAGCGAAACGCAGTGCGGAAGCGGCCAAAGACACCTCCGCCTTGATTGAAACATCGGTTAAACACACCGAACAAGGCGTTGCGAATGCTTTGTCTGTGGCGCAGTCATTGCAGGATATTACCAATGGTGTGTGCAAAGTCGACGAACTAATCTCGGAAGTTACCGCTGCCAGCAACGAGCAATCGCAGGGCGTCGAGCAAATCAACACCGCCGTTACGCAGATGGACAAGATAACCCAGCAAAATGCGTCCACAGCCGAGCAGTCGGCTGCTGCCAGCGAAGAACTCAGCGCGCAGGCCGAAAACATGCTGCGAATGGTTAAGCGACTGGTTAACGTAGTTGGCGGGCACAGCGTTGACAATAATCTGGCATCAAGAACGATAGCAAGAGTGGCCGTACCTGATCAAAACCAAAATGTTCTGCAAGCCTCGGAATCACTACAAAACAGTGATTCCGAAGGGGAGGCTTTTATACCGTTTGATGATGATGAGGTACTCTCTGAATTCTGATTTTGCAGATCGCCTCCTAGTGATGCGAATACAGGAATGAAAAAGGAACAAATTATTTTGAGCAAAAAACAATGAAACTACCGCTGATAAACCAGGCAGATTTGGCTGATCGAGAGTTCAATAAGATCAGTGCGCTGGTTTATGGCATTGCCGGAATCCGCCTGCCCGATCACAAGAGGGAACTCGTGAAGGCGCGGCTGGGCAAGAGATTGCGCGAGTTGGGACTGAATTCCTACCGGCAATATGTTGCTCATCTGGAGGCGGACAAAAGCGGACGCGAACTGATCAATATGCTCGATGCGATATCTACCAATCTCACGAGTTTCTTCCGTGAGCCGGTACATTTTAAGTATATGAACAACGAGATTATTCCCGAGATGCTCAAGAAGACCGACAAAAAGATTCGCATCTGGTCTGCGGGATGTTCTACCGGCGAAGAACCTTATACCATAGGCATATATCTCGAAACCATATTTCCAAATCTCGACCACTGGGATGCAAAAATCCTAGCGACGGATATCAACACTACCGTTCTGGATTATGCCAGAAAGGGCGAATATACCGAGCTGCGCCTCAAAGATATTGCGCTGCAAGTGCGACGAGAGTATTTCGACTGCATCAAGCAAACGCCGCCGCGAATGTATCGCGTGAAAAAAAAGGTCAAAAATCTGGTTTCCTTCGCGCGCTTGAATTTGTTGGATCGCTGGCCGATGCAGGGGAGCTTCGACATAATTTTCTGTCGCAACGTTATGATCTATTTTGACAAGCAGACACAGAAAAAACTTGTAAACCGGTTTTGGGAGATGCTGCGGCCGGGAGGCACGCTTTTTATAGGGCACTCCGAAAGCTTGACGGGTACAGAGCACAAGTTCAAATATCAGCAGCCAACAATCTATCGCAAAAAACAAACAAAATGAATTGACGGAGATTTGAGTTGAGACACATTGTAGGAGTGGCCGATTACAAAGTCGCAAGCGACCCGGGAGACATGATTGTTACTCATGCGCTCGGTAGTTGCTTGGGCATCGCCGCCTACGATCCGATTAACAAAGTCGGTGGGCTGTTTCATGTGATGCTGCCTACGGCAACAGTCAATCCCGACAAAGCCCTGAGCAATCCATTTATGTTTGTCGATAGCGGTTTGCCTCTGTTTTTTAGAGAACTATACGCCAGAGGTGCGGAGAAAAAAAACATCGTTGTCAAGATCGCCGGAGGCGCAGCACTTCGCGCCAAGCGGGATTTTTTCGCGATTGGTAAGAGAAATTATATGATTGCTTGTAAATTGTTTTCGAAAAACGGAATCATGATTCAGGGAGAGGACATCGGCGGGGGGAATTCTCGCACGATGTATATGGAACTCAAAACAGGCCGCGTATGGGTAGCATCGGGTGGCCAGGAGACAGACCTATGAATCAAGTTGCCATAACGGATATGATTCAGGATGTAGATGGGCTGGAGGCTATGCCGGTTTCGATCAAGAAACTGGCCGATGTCGCCGCCAATCCAAATGCCAGAATCGACGACATTGTTGAAGCCATTCGGTACGATCAGGCTCTTACGGCGGACTTGTTGCGCGCAGCAAATTCGGCTTGGAGCGGGGCAGCTCGCACCATTGAGACAGTGCAGCAGGCGGTTGTGCGGTTGGGCTTCTCCTGGGTGCTGGGGCTGATGACCGGCAAACACGTGCGCCGCAAAATGGTCGAGCCGTGTGCGGCGTATCAATTGGCCGAGAAGGAACTGTGGCGTCATTCGCTGGCTGCGGCTCTCGCTGCTTCTAAAATGGGCAGTGTCGCCGAAAAAGAAATACCGCCCAGCGCCTTTACCGTAGCTCTGATGCACGATATCGGCAAGCGCGTTCTGGCCAACTATTTGGATACTGATCTGGTAAATCGCATCTTCACATTGATCCAGGAAGGCATGTGTTATATCGATGCCGAGAGAGAAGTGCTGGGAACTGATCACGCCATTGTAGGCGGAATGGTTGCGCGACACTGGCAATTCCCCGAGACCTTTATCAACGCCATCGAGCACCATCACGATCCCGACGCGGAGCCTTGTGTGATGCTTGATGTCGTGCATGTGGCCAACATAGTGGCAAAAATTCTGGGCATTGGACTGGGAACCGAGCAGATGAACATGGCGTGCAGCGACAGCGCTGTGGCCCGCCTGGGGATTTCGTCGGAAGGCTTGGAGTCCTTGTGCGCTATTACGCTCGAAGAACTGCAAAAAACCGAGGGCCTTTTCGAGACGGCCTGATATTTTCCATGATAGAGTTAATCGCAATAGAAATGGTTGAAAAAAACTGGTTCCGAAAAACGATTTTTACGAGGCGAAAATGATTCGAGTTCTTGTAGTAGACGATTCCGCAATCGTTCGGAAGATACTCTCTGAGCAGATTTCGCGTGCGCCTGACATCGAGGTTTGCGCTACGGCTACGGATCCATACGTTGCCCGCGACAAAATACTAAAACTCAAGCCCGACGTAATGACGCTTGATGTCGAGATGCCGCGGATGGACGGCCTGTCATTTCTAAGCAGAGTGATGAAGCACAGGCCCATGCCCATCCTTATCGTTAGTTCGCTTACGCGCACCGGCAGCGAGGCCGCCCTACGCGCTCTCGAACTGGGGGCTGTGGACGTGATTGCCAAGCCCGATACCGCTTATAGCGTTGGCTCTTTGTCTCAGCAGATTATTCAGAGCATTCGCGCCGCCGCCGCCGCCAAGATAGCGCGGGTACCCGCCGGTGTTTCGCGCAGGATCGAGCGCCCGAAATTTAGCAACGAAGATCTTTCGAGCTTAGAAACTACGAACAAAGTTCTCGCCATCGGTGCTTCTACTGGCGGCACCGAGGCTATCAAGACGGTTCTTGCAGGTCTGCCGGCCAATACGCCCGGCACGTTGATCGTTCAACACATGCCTGCTAATTTTACGACTTCGTTTGCACAACGCCTCGACAGCATAAGCGATATGACGGTTAGAGAGGCAAAGGGCGGCGAGACGCTTAGGCCCGGTCTGGCGCTTCTGGCACCGGGCGACAAGCACATGGTTTTGCGGCGCACCGGATCCATGTACGAGGTTCGCGTTATCGATGGTGCGCGTGTTCATTATCAGCGTCCTTCTGTCGATGTTACTTTTAAGTCAGTAGCCAAATATGCCGGAGTAAATTCGGTTGGAATCGTGATGACCGGAATGGGTTCCGATGGAGCGGCAGGACTTTTGGAGATGCGAAAAGCAGGCGCACAAACTATGGCACAAGACGAGGCGACATCGGTTGTTTATGGTATGCCTCGGGAGGCGGTAGAAAATGGTGCGGCTGAAGTAGCTTTGCCGTTGAATAAAATCGCCGACGAGATACTTAGGCGATTTTGCGCTGTCAAGGCGATGTAACGTTGTAACTTTTTAGGGCTATATACCTGTGGAAATCCTCTAGCAGTGATGGAAGAGACTATGACTACGAAAACCACATTTGATTTAACGGTCGACAATGACAAGATGTCGGTACGTTTTTCTTGCGGAGATATCACGCAGATAGATTCGGAAATGATTGATGAAATCATCGCCCGAATGGAAGAGATGCGGATAGCGGCCATTCCTGACAAAGATGGACTGAATGAAACTATCCAGCAGGCTGGAAATGAAGACAATGAAATAAAAAACCTGGTTTTGCTCACAGGCGAACCTTACACGATGGCCGCAGTCGGAGATATCGCGTGGACGAGGGATTTTTTCGCCGAAGGATGGGCCATTGACGAAGACGGCAAAATGAATTACCGCGAACATGCCTCCAACCGGATGGTGAGAGACGGTGAATTGATGGGGAAGATAGCGCCACCCACACCGCCTGAGACCGGTGTTGATGTTTATGGCCAGATAGTCCAGCCGCCCAAACTACTGGATAAGAAATTGGCCATGGGGCCGGGTGTCGAATTTAACGAAAAGACGCGAGAAGTCTCCTCGACAGTCGGTGGCATGGTGCGTTTTACCGATAACGTAATCGAAGTAGACAACATCTGCGTGATGGACAATATCGATTTGGAGTCCGGCAATATCCGTTTCCCTGGCTCGATTATCGTTCGCAAAGACGTTGAAGACATGGCTGTTGTCGAGGCTTCCGGAACGGTTGAGGTAGGCGGCAGCGTTTCTGCGGCACAGATTAGTGCTGTGGGCGATGTCTCGGTGCGATACGGCATATCCGCCCGCGAGAAGGGCGTGGTTAAATCCGAAGGCAAGGTCTCGGCGCTGTTTCTTATGAATGCCGATATCGAAGCCGAGAAAGGTGTCTCGGTTCGCAAGGAAATCGTCAACTGCAACATCCTTTGCCGTGGAAGCGTGGAGGTCGAAAGTGGCCGCATTGTCTGTGGCAAGACGATTGCGTTGGGCGAGATTGTTGTAGGCGAGGCCGGTTCCGAAGGCAACGTGAGTACCTTGATGGTGGCTGGCGAGGATTACAAAATGTCGGAATTCATGAAGGCAAAAAAGATGGATATCAGCCGGCTGGTGCAATTGCGTCACAAAATACTCAACAAAATCGGCACGATGACAGACCGGCTAAAACTGCTCTCTCCCAAACAGCGCGAGGTGGTTACCGAGTTGATGGCCAAAGCCGACGAGTTGCAGATTCAGATTGATGAATTACGAGGCGATATCAAGGATGCCGTTATGGAATCCGACCGGAATGCGATCAACCAAATTGTTATCAGGAAGATGCTTTTCCCCGGAGTAACACTCAGAATACAGGGAATTACGCGCAGGATCACGAAATTACACAAAGGCCCCATAATTGCCAGAGCGGATCTGGCAGAGAATAAAATAATCTTTTAACCGAAAAGAAAGGGTGACAATGATTGCGGAATACGTGGACCACTTTGTTATTGCGACTACCGATGTTTTTAGGGCCATGCTGAATTGTGTTCCTAAACTCGGGACGCCGCAATGGTCGGTCGAAGACGATGAAGGGCTTGGCCCCTTTCATGTCTCGGCCATAGTTGGGCTGAGCGGCACTATCAAAGGTACTATTGAGATGTCGTTTCCCGAAAATACAGCCCTAGCGATATGTAACAAACTTGTTGAAGGCGACAATACCCATCTCAATGCCGACGTTATTGACGCGCTGGGCGAGATGGTGAACATGGTTAGCGGTGGCGCCAAGGCCAAATTTGTAGGCGAGCGGATAGACGCGAGTTTGCCTTCGGTAATCAAAGGCAAAAATCACACAATACAGCATCCGTCCGGTTCGCAGAGCGTCAATATACCGTTAGAATCGGAACTGGGCAATTTACTTGTCAGGATAACTATTAACTACTAAGCACACGATTAATCGGAGCGAAATATGAAAGTTTTGATTGTAGACGACTCTAAAACCATGCGCACCATTATCAAGGGTGCGCTTGGCAAGGGCGGCATATCGGATGTCCTCGAAGCCGTCAATGGCAAAGAAGCCGTTTCTGCAGTGATGACGAGCGATGTAGACCTGATTCTGATGGATTGGAACATGCCGGAAATGAGCGGGCTGGAAGCCGTCAAGACCATCCGCGCAGCAGGTAACGACTCCACCATCATGATGGTTACCACCGAAGCCGAGAAGCATAGGATTATCGAGGCGCTGCAATCAGGGGTCAACGACTATCTCGTCAAGCCCTTTACGCCCGACATATTGCTGGGCAAGATTAATAAATATGTGGGGAAACCAGTGTAGCGCAGGTTGTCGCTTAATTGGTTTAAGCCTGCTCTATGCTGCGGTCGATGCAAGAGGCTATTCGGCGTAACTTCTGCATCATCTTGGCAAAATCGTCCGTAGAAATGGTTTGCTTTACATCCGAAGCAGCGCGCTCCGGGTCGCAGTGTACCTCAACCAGCAAACCGTCGGCACCTGCTGCCGTCGCCGCCATTGCCGCCGCGCATACTTCGCCACTGCTGCCGGTTGAATGGCTGGGATCAAAGATTACCGGTAAATGTGAGATTTTTTTGGCCATCGCGATTGCCGCGATATCAGGTATAATCGGCCTTTGCGGATCGAACCCGCGCACACCGCGCTCGCAAAGAATTACGTCCGAATTCCCCCCCACCATCACGTATTCTGCCGCCGAAAGCCACTCCTCAATCGTCGCGCCCATGCCGCGTTTCAGCAGTACCGGCTTGCCGCACGTGCCTAGCTCTCTGAGCAGCGCATAGTTTTGCATGTTGCGCGCACCGATCTGCACGATATCAGCATATTGGCAGACCGCATCCAGATCGCGCACATCCAGAACCTCCGTAACCGCGATGAGCGAATACGCGTCTGCCGCCGCTCGCAGCAACTTCAGTCCCTCCTTGCCCAGACCCTGGAACGAGTACGGCGAAGTGCGTGGTTTGAACGCACCTCCGCGCAGGCCCCTGGCTCCGCAGGCTGCAACGGCTCCCGCGATGCAATCCATGGCACCTTCATCTTCCACAGCGCAAGGCCCCGCGAGGACTACAAC